>NZ_FWZT01000002.1:300000-485325 GCF_900177345.1 Pseudobacteriovorax antillogorgiicola | reverse complement strand
TTCTAAGTACTTAGCGACTGCTTGTTCCTTAAATTCCTGGCTGTAGGTTGGTCTGGTTCGTTTGTTCTGAGTCACGGTAATTCTCCTCACTATGGTGAATTAGGCCGTTCAGTTAGATTTGTCCAGCACTTTTGGGGAGCTTCAGATAGGGATTCTATTGTAAATAGGACCTACTCCCTTCTTGTGAATGCAATCTGGGCGGAATCCATAAGAGAAAATAGTGAAACCTCACTCGACCAATTAGAGAAGTCGATCCCGCTAGGTTTTATAGAGTTATCAGCACAAGAGAAAGAGTTTCTTCACAGTAGCAAACCAAACCATCAAGAAGTGATTGATGCTCTTTGGAAGTATGAGGGGATAAATGTATTTCTATGGGTTCTTGGTCTAACTGATTCCCTCAGCCTGCCCAACAAAGTCTGCTCAGTCCCAGAGCTTGTATCAATGCTATTGGATAGCCAAGATCAAGTTATGAATGGAACGATGAGAAGTCCTGCCGATATCTTGGATGCTATCGACTTCAATAGGTGCTTGCACTGGCATGTTGTTGAAGCACGTTCGAAACAAAGACCAATTCCTGATGAGCTAGATGAAGGGGTCATCATGGAGCGATCCTACGCTTTCAATTGGCTTATCAACTATTGGGGACAGGATTGGGATAATACTTTTGTTTCAACGTGAAAGTATTGCACTATCCTCTACCCTCAGGACGATAGAAAGAAAGCATCATCAGATGAAGATTTACCATGGGGCTATTCATACAAACAACCTCGCAAGCGTTGCCGCTGACTTTGGCCATGGTATCGGTCAGATCTCGTGATAATGGTTATATCAATTAGAAATTAGACTGATCCTCTTCAGGGTCTATTCGGGCCCTGAAGAGGAAATATTAGTTCTTGAGATCTTCTTTATTGAAGACTTTCGTGCCTTCAATCAAAAACTCTTCTCCAGTAGTAACGTTCCTGATTTTTGCTTCTAGTCGGAATTCTGAAGGTGTACTGAACCATTCTGAATTGTCTATAGATACTTCTCGATTCAAGCAGAAAGCTCCTTTCTCACTTGATAATATCTCGTAGTGATCGCTCTCAAGTAAGTATAAATTACCTCTAGCAGAACCATCTAAACTAACGGTAGATAGGTACAACGTTTCGAGACTGTCTATTTCTATTGCATCCGAAGAGGCGATACACATCTTCACTTCATGTACGTACCATGGCCGTGTAGCTCGCAGGTATTCTCTGTAGCTAACACTCTCACTAATCAAGCTAAAGTCACTTGAATCACTATTTGAAGAAGCATTGTCACTGGAGCATGCTGTAAGAATCAAAGACGTAAAAACAAGCGTAGACTTCAACATACTTAAAAACTCCTTTCAAAGCTGATCTAGGTCATCGACCAAAGCTCTATCAAAAAAGTTTTTCCAAGAGCTAATATTTCTAAATCCTAGATCGAAGTTGTCTTTTATCAAGCTTTTCATGCCAGAGGACATCTCTTGGTTATTGGGCCAAACTCGTCCTTGTTGGCTGTTTAGTACCGAAGGATAGCAGTAAAAGTGATTGAAGTCACCACGAAGAAGCTCATCAAATCTTTTGTCGCCAAATTTACTATGGGTAGGAACTTGAGCAATTTTAAAATCGGCCCCTTTACGTGTTCCCAGCGCGTTTCGAAATAGAATATCTCTGTATAATACCCTTCCGAATGCATCGCCTGATTCTAATAAGTTAGTAGCATCACGCCACTCTGATATTGCAAATTGTACACGATCTTTCTCGGTTTCAGAAGATGTCGATCTTATTCTGGACCCCTCACACGCAAAGGGAACAGATAGAGTCTTGTAAGCACCTCTACTACGATTGTATGTGTTGTAAAAACTTCTGTAGTCAATATCGTAGATGGTAATACCAAAGTCTCCGTATTTTCTGGCCACTTTCCTTATGTAACTAAATGGTATGGCTGCGAACCCTGGAAGTTTTCGTCCATTTTGTAGTTTGCCTCTGAAACGATTGAAATCATCCAAATCCTCGTCTGAGACTTCTTGAGCAGCATTTATCCTAGATGGGCTATTCCAAGAATTTCTTACAATCAAAGCGCCTTCACCATTGTACAAGCTATTATCCCACCCTACAGCGACCACAGCATGTCTAGGCTCTTTTGCGTCTATTTCTTCAAACTTATAGCCTTTAGAGAGTCCTGTAGAAAGGTTCATATTCTCTTCTTCGAGAATATCGCCGTGAACAGTAATTACTGGTGCAAGATCTCTAGCAACGTTCTCTTTTACAAATTCAATAATATCGTTTCTGGAAGAGTAGGCATAAAAGCTATCCTTATACCCTAAGTTTCTTGCGTTTGAAAAAATGCCGTCATGCAAAACAGCCTTACTAACGCGAGGAACATGGAAGTTTCGGTAGTGATTTTCAATTTCTTCATCATTCTCTGAGCTACCAGTCACGCTGACAAACCATGAGCTACTGCCATTGTACGCAGTGAATAAACCTGCTCCATCTTCGGGCCACATGAATTCAGGTAAAATTGGTCCCCATTTTTCCATAAGGTCTAGGTCGGTACTACTTACCTTTATATTCTGCTCTTCAGCCCTTTCTCTCCAAATATAGTTGTAGGAATAAAAATTCGAGAGTCGAACCGAATAGCCTCTAAGAGCAAACTGATGTTCCAGCGCATGAGTTTGTGCAGCCGCAGCACATGAGCCGAAATTACCTTGCATAAGGCCAATAATACGAGAGGGTACGGTGCTGGGATAGAATTCTCGCTGCGAACTATTGGCTGCAGCACCAAAGCTAGTGGTAGAAGCGATTACTAGCGCTCCAAATAAGTAAGTTATTTTCATTACAAACTCCCTAATAGTTGATCTAGTAGAACTTTTTTGTACTGTCCGGGCCATCGAATTATCGTTAAGTCATACACATTTAGAGTTTCAACGTCTGGTGTTTTACACTCAGATGTTTGGCGAGCTGCGATGCAGTTGCTAGCGTGCTTATTGATTACAGCGACTGCCTCTTCTAAATCATCCTTTAGAGTGTTTAGGGCCGAGATATACTCATTACAATTGGGCCCGCGTGATGACTCGGATACCTGACAAAGTCTTGATCCGAAATACCTTCTAAGTGCGGGGCCGCCTTCACGGATGTAAGATCGTACCCTGCTTAGGGAAGTCATCACCTTCCTATAGTCGCTATAAAGATCTGTGAGAGTCTCTTTTTTATAGCTCTGGAACGTTACTGCCGAAATGTCGTTAGGCCGGCCTGGATAGGCTGAGGTGAGATATTTAGTTCGCACCGCCTGCGACTTCTTCATTTTCTTGAGATAGGACTCAATCTGAGTCATGAATTTCTCCGCGTCTTTGCTATTTGCTAGGAGCGCGCTCAAGCTAGCAACATCGCCGCCACCGAAAACTCTCGCAGCAACAGTGAGCTGCCCATACTTTGAAAGAAGTTCAGCAGATTTGACAAAATTACTCTCTATTGTATTTCCGCCCTTGGAGGCATCAAAATCAGCGGTAATCTTCTCGTAAGTTTCTAGTGTCGATTCTGACAGTGACATAAGAATATATACGCCTTGCCCTAAGCGGTATCCAGAGATGTACTCTCTGCCACATCTACGCTCGAACTCTTTATCGCTCAAAGCCGCATACTCTGGCTTGATACGCACGTTTTTCAGATAGAATCTTCCATAATCAGCTATGGCTTCAATCCCTATAGTCAGGTTGTCTGAGTCAAGGTCGAAGCGGTTCTCATACGAGGTCGAAAACGAACCAGTTGCACCAAGGTAGGAAAACGAACCTGAAATAGAAGCGTTCAGAAACCGATCGACCTCTTTATGGGTCGTAATTTGCCGCTGGTCGAGCTTGAGAGATGGGGCTCCAGAGTTGAAGGTGCTTTCACTGTGAGAGTCTTCAGACACCACGCCGTCATCAAACTCTACACAATTTTCATAGTTTTGTTCGTAGATCGGATCGATACCGAACCCCAACCGAGCTTCGGACTCTGTAGTAATAGGAATCACCGCATCTAACGTGCTAACACTTTCATTGCCGCATGAGGCAAGGAGGGCAATTGTCCCTGCTAAGGCTACATATTTCATTTAGTACCCCCTCGTTATATAAAATAGAGTCGCTCGTAAGCTCTGAGATCGTTCGCTGGTCAAGCTAGTTCCAGGCTTTGCCGAAACGAAATAGAAGAATCGACCATTAACTGTACTTAGAGAAACGACCGCATTTCGCCTAACTAAGGTTCTGATATTCGCCGATCCTCCAAGAATTTCTGCCTCGACAGCTGGCTTGAGGTTCGAGCTAAACTCGCGATCGAGACACTTACTTAGCGAATCGTTGAATAATCCATACTTTGAATCTGCTAGTGTGATATTTAGCTTCGATGGATCTTCAGGCCACTTGTTAGCACTTCGCAGCCTTGCCTTTTCTTCAACGACCTGTTCGAGAATGAGAGGAAAAAATTCTTCGATACCTTGAACATTAAACTTGGCCTTTTCGCGTTCTACAGCCCAGTTTTCCAAAGACTGTCTAATGGATGCTAGATCTAAGGTCGCGCTGCCGATCGCCAAATCGTAGGCCAAAGACCACTCCTCAAAAGTACGAGATACGCATATGGCCTGGATGGATCTCTCTGTGGAGTCTGTAACGACAATTCTCGACAGGTAAGACGAGTAGGCTGATACTATCTTGCTTACTTCTGCTTCAGCGAGCTTTTCAGCATGTGCTTGTGGCGAAAGACAAATAACAAGTGCACATGCTTTTAAAAAATTTTTGATTCTCATAAAAAACTCCTAAATTCCGGCTTTGATATAGTATAGTAGCTGACGCAGCGAAACCTTTCTCGAATACACCAGAGAGTTAGTGAATCCAAACGATAGGTCACCATTACTTATGCTAATATTGGGGTTAAAGTTACGAGGAAGAAAGTTTGCGGTGACTGTTCCAAAAGGATCTAAACTGACTTTAGAAAGTACGCGAGCAAGATAGTCGCTATCCTGACATTGAGATAGCTTTCTTTCAAAGTTACCAATCTTTGGATCATCCAATTTCATATTTTGCCTTTGTGACTGTATACCTGAATAACTATCAATCTCACTGACGACAGTCGAAATATAGGTATCTGGATCACCCGCAAAAAGCATAAGGTTTGAAATGTCTTGACCTGCTTTTAACCTGTACTTTACCCAATTTTTCAGAGATTGACCTATAACAGACTCATCGAGATCATATTGCTCCATGACTTTTTCGTATCTGCTCGACCAGCCTTCAAATACTGAAGAGACACAAACCACCATCACCGTGTTTTCTTCTAAGTCATTTGTCCTAGCCGCTAGGGCTAACGAAGTAGTGTATTGATCACTCATTTGATCTAAACTTGTAGCTGCCTGCTGCTCACCGAAGGCAGCATTTGCCAGCATTAAAGAACTGGCTAAAAGCATAGCTGTCGTTTTCATAGTCTCTCCCATATTAATAGTTACTTAGAATGCGACGCACCGCATCCTCAAGCTTTAAGTTTGTGGACCCGGCAAATCCGAGACCAAAATTAGGGGTTGATATATAGATTGTGTCTTCAAAAGTGACTTTCGAAGAGATTTCATCGATAAGTTCATCGTTCTCGCAAGCCATCTGTCGTTGCTCAAATCTGGAAAAATACGGCCTGAAAAGATCGATACGCGATTCGTGTCCGTGATAAACGAAAAATTTTTCTAAAGACGATTCCAAAGCGTCGCTGAAGCTATCTGCCTGTGGCAAAAATAGTAGTAGTAGTTCATTTTCATCTATTACTAAGTTTTTGTATTTGTCCAGACTAGCAGGGATAGCTTGTGAACGGTACTGGCCCGATAGTTCTAATGCCAGCGATGCTCGGTAGGCATCTGACCACGTTTCCCAGCCATAGTTGAAGCAAAGAAGCTTAATAGTATCTGTTTCAGAAAAGACGCTTCGCTGTAAGCTGGCTTTGAACGAGTCTTGAAGTTCCATGTAACGAGATAGATAAGTCTTAGCCTGATCGGCTTTATCTTTTGGCAAAAATGGATCACCAGGACCTCCTACCGGAGGCCAAGGGCTGGAGAATGCACTGGCATATATATAGCCACTCCAGAATAGAGCGAACGCTAAACACAAATTTTTCATATGTTGAAGCCTCCAATAAGAAATCGATAACTTGTTTAGATTGAGTAATCAGCAGTGCGGCGAGCTAGCTCTATCTTCACACTTTCTTTGCTTTTAGATAGCGTCCCATACTTAGAAAAATGAACCTTTATCTTTCTTCTTAAAGCTATGCAGGCCTGCAGTTACGAAGAGAAAAAAATGAACCTTGAAAAACTTGGTTGGAAGATAACTAGAGATAAATATAAGGGCAAACCGAAAGTCACGGTGACTGGTTTTTTTTCCACCGTGGTGGCCGGTCATCCCTACTTTAGATGGAAGGTTAGAACAACCACATAGTATTACTCAGGACTATTTGACTTGAAACATATTAGAAGTTAATTTTTGTGAAACTAAGAGTGATAGTGAGTATAAAAAGTCTTTAGAAACACATTGGAAACTACAACCATTACATTATTGATCTAAGCAATCTTTTTATAAGTTTTGATCGTGAGTAACGCCTAACATATTAGACGTGTTAATGTTTTGATGTTTTTTTGATGATTACGAGTAGCCATTAATGTATACGGTGAGTCTTGGAGTTATTTAGATGATGAATACGAAACACTACCACGAAATTGGTTGAGGTTTTTAATGAAGATCATGATGGACTTGTTGGTCACCCTTATTGAAAAGTGGCTAGAACCAGATTATAGAACTGTAGCGGCACTTGTCCGCAAAAGCGGAGTTTCTGAATCTTCTTTGAGAAGGATTATGAATCGGACTGTTACCCCAGGTGAAACAAATGTTAGGAAATTGCTAGACATCATAGCCACTCCTTCTGAGTATCATGAAGTAATGTCCGCCATGTTTCCTGGGAGCAAAGAGAATAAGGTCTATGTAGAACCAGGACCGAGGCAGGTTAACTCCGAAAATTTGGACGACTATTATAAGGACGACCATCTAGGATTTAAGATTTTTGCTGCGACTTCTAACATGAAAGGCTACAGCAAAGCGGCACTAGAGAAACTTCTTGGAACCGAAGGCAAAAGAAAAATAGATAAACTCCTAACAGCTGGAGCCTTAGAAGAAAAAGCAGGGAGGTTATACTCTGAAGAGCTTTTCCTTTCCAATGACGACGTGATTCTAGATCTCTGCACAAAAGCCCCTGACCTAGTAAGAAATAACCTAGACAAACTGAAGGGCTACTTTTTTTCGGCAGACAGATACACAGAAGAAGAGTTAGAGTTGATTGCAGATGGATTCAGAAATCTTATAGGTCTTATTGAGCAAATTAACACCTCAAAAGACAAAACTCAAAATGGTAGACCAACCGTTGTCTCCTTGTGCTTTGGGTCCATTGATGATGAAGAATTTCGTGAAAAAAATAATGACGACTTTTAAGAGGATTTAACCAATGACAAGAACGCTTGCGGCTAGCTTATCAATTCTTTTAGGCGGTACTCTTTTTAATAGTCACGTTGAGGCAGGATCGCATGGTGGGCACGTTGGTAAAACGGTTCAGCTTGACTCTGTCATATCTCTTTCCACCACTGAGTTTAGGGGGGCAATGAGAGAGGCTTTAACAAAAGGTACTGTCACTAGACCTGAAGCAGATTACAAAGTTACTACTAAAGATTCCATGTTGTTGAATAAGAAAATAGACGTAGTAAATCTAGCAACGGACAAAAAATTGGTTATTGTAGAAAAAGGGGATTAAGCGTATGCCCACGGCAGCGGTTCGTTACTTGAAATAAAATCTGTGTTGGAATGCCTTCTCACAATTGAGGAGGTCAAGCGATGCAAGCACATGTTCATAAACTCGAGGCTGTTCGTGAAGCAGTCGACTCCTGGCGTAGGAGCAAGTCACGCAAAAGCGAGTCGATGCCCGATCACTCGTGGCGAGAAGCCGCTGGATTACTAGCATGGTTTACTGCTGCTCGGGTTTCGGTCACTCGGCGCCTTAATCTCAATAGACTTAAAAAAGAGTTTGCGAAGCTAGGGCAAGAACCGGCGCTCATCCCACCTAAGCCTACTTCTGAAGAAAGAGCCAAGGCAGAGGCAGTAGCAACGGATGATCATCAGACAATTGAAGTCACTAGGGTTGATCTGGTCAAAGATGAATCTTGTTCACCTGTCGAGCCAATCCGTATTAGCGTAAATAAATTCGGGATGCAGATCGACCTAACCCTTCCGGCAGGCCATGATCCATCCTTAATCTCTTCTCTCATGAATCACTTGCTTCAAGGAGTATCTATCCTCTTCCAAAAAGTTCCATAGCGATCTTATAGTCATTCTCAAATGTAGCCAGGCTTTAAAAAGCGCATGAAAACGGGCTCGGCAGGTGTATTAAAACTGGCTCACCCTTCGGTCACTTTGAATGAGACGAATTTATTGCTTTTGCTTCCTCACTGTTGTCTATGGTACGTCCCAAGCCTCTGATGCTTTCCGGATAGTAAGATCAAGAGTCAGCGTTTCTAGGACATGAGGAGTAGTATTGGCAGCGGCATTCGTTCAAAAAGTCTGCATAACCTGTGGTAAAACCTTCAATATCTGCAGCTCGTGTTTCAGAGGCCAGAAGTCATGTTCTCTTGTAGACGATCACTGGAGTGATAATTGCAAACTAGCAATTATCTGATAAGCAGCCACTGATATATTGAGCGTCCCCCTCAAACTTGATAGTCGCGATTCCTAAACGGATGTCGTTCCTCTATATAGTTTGTGCTGGAAAAGTCTAAGCCTTACAGATGGTAAAAGTCGACGTCGCGCTAAACACCTTTCCAGTAGAGCATCGCAGTCTTAGGTTTTTGTCAGTCGGTTCAGCTTAGTCAAACTAACAAGATTGGCAGCTGCAATATTAGGCAAAATTGAAGCTCTATAAAGGGGACAGCTAACCTATTTCAGAACCAGGAATAATTCTATGCATTTTAAATCATTACCCTTAATTCTAGCCTCTATTATCTTTACGGGTTGCGTGACGACCCAAATACCCCTCGATAGTAGCTTTACGAAGGTTAAATCCTCTACAGTCGGTGTAGGTTCTAAGAAGCACCCGGAAGCAACGTTCTATCAGAAAGGCGCTCAAGGCATTCTCGATATGGCTATCTCGCAAGGTCTTAATTCCTCGTTGATTGCGACACTCAACGCCATGAGACTTGATGATGAGTACACCGATGGCTATGAGGGTAAATTCAGCAAGGCACTTTCGGGACAGGAAAGAAACGTTGTAACTATAGAAAGCAAGACAATTATGTCGCTACCTGAGTTCAAATCTCAAGATCGACGGACAAAAGGTGAAGATGAAATCCACTACGCGGACCTTGATTATCGTCAGCTAAAAAAAGACGGAATCGATTTTATTCTCGTCATCGAACCGATCCGCTACGGGCTTGAGAGAGCTTACTACGGTTTTATTCCTCTAGGTGCTCCCCAAGGACATGCCCAAGTACAGTTTGACCTTGTCGATACAGGAACAAACCGTATTGTATGGCGAGATACCGCTGAGGTTCGCTCACCCATCACTGGAGAATGGGATAATCCACCGGCATTTGCCGAATCAAAAGAAGCTATCCGGCTTAGCTACCAAACAGCACTGGGTAATCTCTTAAAAACAATCGAGAAAAACCTCTAATATGCTAAAGACTTGTTTCAATAATCAATTGATTCGATGAACTACATCCCTATAAGCCTCACAGTCTCTATCGAGCATGCTAAGGTATAGACGGAGTTTCTTGCTTCAGAGCAGGAGGCGCCTTCTCCACACCTAGGCCGGTTCCCGACCCGAAAGAATCAGCATGATAGGATAACTAAAAGATCACTTCTACTGGCCTAACCCATGGGGTCCACCTCAGAGTGAAATCCTTGTAGGGCTTGGCCAGCAGTGCTGGTGAGGGGTTTTTTGAAAAGTTCTGGGGATTTAGCCTTTCAGTATACTTTTTCCATATACTACTTGTGTTTTTCAGTATACTGTTAAGGTATACTTTACAAAGAAATACGGTATACCTAAAAAATCATTCAAATAATAATAGATAGTTATGAAATTCGAAATCAGAACATTACCTTCATACAGACCAGACCTGGACGTACTGGGAAACATCGCTGAAATTGAGCATGTCACGGGCCTCTGGGTAAAGACTACCGGGCTTTCAAAAAGCCTAATTGCATCACTAAAGAAGACTTCGATCATAACTTCTTCAGGGGCTTCAACTCGTATCGAAAAAGCTCTCATGAGTGATAAAGAGGTGGGTGACTTTGTTGCTAAGGGGCGAAAGATTACATCCATATCGTCCCGCTCTGAACGCGAGGTCGCAGGCTATATTGATGCTCTTCAATATATCTACGATAGCTCGGGTGAAGATAGAATTAGCGAGCACAATGTCAAAACCCTGCATCAACTGATGACTCAGCAATTTACTAACGAGATGCTCGCTCCAGAGCTAAGAGGGAACTACAAGACAGCCCCTAATAATGTTATTGAGCAAGATGAGATTGGTAATCCAATAAGAACCTGGTTTGAAACAACACCACCAGGGCCGCAAACTCAGTCGGCAATGACTGAACTCATTGAGATATATCACCAGCATATCGATCTCAATACACCAAAGCTAATGGTCATTGCCTGGTTTGTAGTGCACTTTCTGGCTATTCATCCGTTTCAAGATGGCAACGGCCGATTGTCTAGGCTTCTAACTATCTGGCTTCTTCTCAATAATGGCTATGAGTGGATACCATATGTATCTCATGAGAAGTATATTGAAGACAATAAGGAAGCCTATTACCTTAGACTAAGAGAAACTAAAGCCAGCTTTCTAAGCAATACAGTTGATTACCATCCTTGGATTAACTTTTTCAGCAATATTCTCGCAAGGCAGGCTAGATACTTGAAAGAGAATGTTATTGAAAAGGCAGACAGCTTCATTGTTGATAGCAATCTCGGTAAGAATGAGAAGCTTGTTATGGAAGCACTAGCTGATCGGGAGTTATCGCGGGCTGAGTTGCAGAATTTTGTGCCGATGACTGAGTTGGGTATGAAGAAGTTACTTGGGCGGTTGCGAGATAGAGGGCTGGTAGGGGTTACAGGACGTGGGAAGAGAACGAAGTACCTGATAAAAAGCTAGGGATTGAAGATCTCCCAGATGAAGCGGAACTAAGACAAGCAAAACACTTAAATAATTGAATGGAATGCGATCAGTCTTATATGAAAACTGTATCAGCACTAATTGCTCTAATGGATTTTGCCAGAAGAGCGGCAAGCCATAATCGACTTCTACAGAGCAAACCCTCTCAACGGCCTAGAAGGCTTTCTTACATGATGATTGTTACTACTAATGCCGGATGTAAGTTAAACTACCATCGTAGCTAAAGAGCTGATACCCTTAGGATTCAGTACCACCATTAGCTAAACATGGATTTAAGATGCATAGGTTTATCTTTTTAATTCTGTTCTCGATTGCCTGTAACGATGACGGTAGCAGCGATTCGAATGAAAGAGCTATATTAGAGAGTAACAGCCCTGTCCCTACGGGGGCACTAATCATCTCCGGCACGATCGAAAATGGAGAAGATGCTAACAATAACACGGTGGTTTCTGGAGAGGAGGTTTTGCTCGAAAGAAATGATGGGCTCGTCGTTTCTGAGGCAAGTATCGCCGAAGATGGTAGCTATACCTTTGATGTGGCACCTGGTAGCCTTGTAGTGGATGGCTCCTATTCCCTGACACAAACTGATGGTTCCACAGAGGGTAGTGACACTAGCACTACCGAAGACGATGATGTGGTGGGAGCCGTCGACGAAGAATACACTTATACCGTTAGAGTGGAAATCCCAGATGATGGCCAGGGCAAGGCCCTAGGCATTCGAAAAAAAGTCTCACTCAAAGAAAGTGATGTGAGCGAGGATGACCAGGGGCTGGATACTATTGCACTCGGGACTTACCAAGTTCGGCAAGTTTCCGCCATCGTTGGGACAGTTGCGTTCGCAGATGCCAATGTATCGCTTGCGGGAGTGGATGTGTACATTCCTGGTGAGCCCTACTTTGTGCGAACTGGTGACAATGGAGCCTTTAATCTCCTATTCACTCCCAAGGGGACTTATACGCTACGCCTAGAAAAGTTTCCCTATATTAAAGATGTATCCGTCACCGTAGAAAACGGCGTTACAACCAACTTGGGTACTACGACATTTGCAAGCAACGAAAGAAACCCTTTACCAATCGAAGACGTGATGATAGGCACCTGGAATGTTACCTGCTACTACAATGATAGCGCTTCTGGTGTAAGCCCGGAAAGTCCTAAAACTGGAACTTTGGTCGTAAGCTCCCTCAGTGAAGTCACAGTAACCAATGATTCATGTTTACTTCGCACGATGGCGGCGGCACCTGCAGCCTTTCAGCAATTTATCGTCTTGGGTGATGGAGCTATATCTGGAAAACACCAGGGAGATACCTATTATATCCACACGGTCATGAGTTATACCAACAATGAGATTACTTTCTCCGCTGATACCACCTCTCTAGTGTCAGGCAGTGCCATTGAAGTTTGGAGTCGTGTTCTTTAGGGTGGCATGAAACACATAGCACCATTCCTGACGCCAACTTAGTAGTAAAGCATCCGCTTGTATTATAGATTCATGTGAAACCTCATCTCCTAGGGAAAATGTCGCAAATCACGGTGGAGAGGAAATTGGATTTTAGAAATTCTATAGACGAATATTTATTAGTCAGTCTGAAAGAAAAGTCCTTCGAGCGGCTTCTCCTAGCTTATGGAAAGCAAAGCTTGCTCTTACGGCTAAGCTGTTGAGCCTTCGAAGGATCGTAAATAGTGCTAACCTTCCACGTCTAGTAGAGATCGCAATTTGGAGCATATCCCCCATTTTATCCATTCTACCTGACTTGCGAATTGAATATTACGATCTTGGGTTGTGAGTCACGAAATCGATGCCTATGCCGTTAGGATCCGTCACCGCAAAGTGACGATCACCCCACTCCTCATCCCTGATATCGAGGGCGATATTGACACCCTTAGCCCTGATCTTGGCGTAGACTTCGTCAACGTTGTCAACCTCAATGGTGAAGAAAACCCCATCACCCTTGAACGGCTTTTGAAACAGCTCTCCCTGGCTTGGGTGGTGGGGGGTGAGGAAGGCGACTTCGGATTTGGGATTGCCGGGGCAGTGAAGCAAGCAAAACCAGTCTGAGTCGAAAGTAACTTGAAAGCCAAGCTGGTCCATATAGAAGGCTCTTGTTTCCGCGAGTTTGTCGGTGATTATGCCGCCGTTGATTTTCATTTTTTCTGTATTCATTACGGTGTCCTTTCAAATTAGATGAGTGGATACTATATAAGGCGGACCTCTTTGTGCCTGCCTAGTTCCTTGCGCCTTCCGACAATAGGAAGACTATCTTCTTCAACGGTGACGGTTTTAACCGTTTGTGCTATTTTGAGTGTTGTAGGCTGTAACAAATTAAAATCAAAGACTAATATGCAACACTACATCCCCGCTGTCCGAAAGGCTCTAGCCTATATTGAGAACCAGCTGGCTCACCCTATATCTCTTGAAGCAGTGGCCGAGACTGCTGGATACAGCCTGTATCATTTTCAGCGGCTATTTGCGGCTTTGGTAGGGGAACCCCTGGCCGACTATATCCGCAAGCGTCGTCTCACGGAGGCCGCCAACAAACTAATGAGGACCAAGATTAGCATCCTCAATATCGCCCTAGAGGCTCAATTTGAATCCCAGCAGTCATTCCACCGCGCGTTCAAACGCTTTTTCAATCAGGCACCTGGAGCTTTTCGTAGAAAGCCGCAACCTTTCTTTCAAGGACGTCCTCCAGTGAGCCAAGAAATGTTGAAAAATCTTGCAGGAGACTTCTGTGCTCTCCATGATGAGGTTTTGCAGGAGGAAGCGTGGTATGTGGGAATGGGGAGGGCCTTAGGCGCCGATCATGTCCAAGAAGCGGGGCGTCTGTGGCATGATTTTATGTCCCGTCAACATGAAATCAACGGGCGTTGTTCCGACCAGACCTATGGGGTCTGCATGAACAAAGATGCAGATATACCAAGCCGCTATGGTTCTTACCTGACTTACCTCGCTTGTTGCCGGGTGGAACGGGTTCCTGATGAAGTACCCCCTGGAATGATCAGGCGATTAATACCAGGAGCGAGGTATGCCCGCTTTCGCCATGATGGCCCTCTCGATGCCTTCGCTTCTACTCTTGATTTCATCTGGGGCAAGTTTCTGCCTGAATCGGATTATGACAGGCTAGATGGACCTGATATGGAAATCTACGACGCTGATTTTGACCCTATCGGAGAGACGGTACGTATCGACGTTCTCATCCCAGTTGCGATCGGAGAAGCGGCTCAGAACTGAGTCTGTCCACCAAAATCACGTTCGAGTCGCCTCAATACTCAAGCCAAAATTATTTTGCAGACACTTTTATTTCGTTTATCATAATAATAAATCTATCAATGTGATCCTGCATATATACAGGATTATAGTTTAAACAGATTTTGACGCTCTCTTGTGAGTCTAGAGGCTGTACCTCCAATTCACTGGGTAACTGAACTCTATTTTTCTCATACCATTCATGACTTTGTCCGAACGCTTCCTTAAGTATCCGGAATTTTTTAAGTTGAAGATCCCTTAAATAACCTTCCATAATTCCAGAAAGCAAATCTAGAAGTGATTTACCGTCGAGAGAGTCTGATCCCAAAAGCGTCTTAGTATATTCACTGTAAGTGCCTTCTATACGTAAGCTACGATTAATTGTAAATAAACCTATGGGAATATGAGAGAAAATCACATCAATCTGACGCTCATATTCTTTTACCTTGGAAATGTCATGTCCCAGTATTTGGTATAGACGTTGAAAATTACCGCTAATGCCACTGAGAGGGCGCATAGTCCATAGGATTTCTTTAGTTTTACCCTCATAGTCGACTATCGGTAGTTCTATCTCGATGTGATGTTTGCGCTCTGCATTTATCAGGATCATTTCTTTTTCCTGGAAATCGCTCCATACTTCTGGATGAAAGATGTCTGATATCTGCCTTCCTAGAAGCTCTTCTATGGAGACATTAAAGTATTGCGCCATGAGTCTATTAGCTTTATAGATAATTCCAGCTTCACTGATAATCGCAAAAGATGTGGTTAGCCCATCAATCATCTGTTCGATATTGCGCTTAGCCCTTTCAAGTTCAACTACAATCTCGTGACTTGCTGCCAAGCTTTGAGTCGCTGCGATGAGCTCCGCAGTAGGATCTGACAATGACTGATTCATAGAAACTCCGTATTCCCAGCGGAATCTTCTTGCGGGGTTTGTAGGTCGTTAAAAACATCCCACTCAAGGACTTGAACTTCAGCTGTATAGGTGACGAGATGCCCGTTACAATTGATACTCCAGGTTTCTCGCGCTCTTTCTTCACCTTTATTTGCTTTAATAATTCGATCAATAAACAGAACTTCGTCAAAACCTCTTGTAAGTAATGGAAGGCTTAAACCGATAGCACTATTTTCTGATCCCAGGCTAGATTTGATCCTACCGGCAACTTCATTAGAGAGTTCTTTCATAAAGTCAAAAGATCTTAATAAATCAGCTTCGGACCTCTTTTTTCGTCCGATCGTAGATTGCTCTAAAAGATAGAAGCCTTCCGCGGTATTGAAGTGAGTCTTTAGACATATCTTTAGCTTTTTTCCAGAAATTATAATTAGCGTCATCCAGTGACCGAATATTGAAGAAAATGGATCTTGGCAGGGAAGAAGATCCACTTTTGAGCCCTTGCAAATCTCTTGATGTTTGTAGAGAGTTATGTCTCGAATTGCCGAGCTAAATGGCTCATATCTATCTCTCTGCTCTTTATTTTTGTCGAACTTGCAGAATGCAGCTTCAACCGGGTTTAACCTTTCTACTTTCAAAGCTTCCAAGGAGACCTCTTAAAATGTAGTTGTCTTAAGGGTATCAAATGATAGTAGAGTTTAAAAGATTGTGTCGTTAAGATTCTTTTTCAAAGTCAACTTTGGCGACATCACTATAGCTACGATCGTCCCTGCATAGCTATTTAAAAAGGAAAGAGAATAAAACATGCACCCCCATAGCCGGTAGAAAGTACGGAAGCGGATTTTGAAAATCGACCTAACTTCTAATGCGATAATGTGACAAAAACGGTTCCCTATCACTGAATTGTTATGAGCTCACGAAGTATGGATTCCAGGATACCAGGGAATCAGAGAAAGCAATCATGAGAGAAACGAGTCCTGGGCTAGCTGAATTGATAATCAGAGGATCGTATCTTCGCTTCGGGGATTGAATTGCTCCCAGAGCATATCCAGAAATACCTGGGTCTTTCTAGGTATATGGCGCCTACTTGGGTAGATTAGGTGAAAGCTACCAGAAACAATATTGGTACCTTGTAGCACTGGAACAAGATCTCCGGATGCGACCATCTTCTCGGCCAAGAATAGCGGCAGCAGAGCGACTCCAATTCCCGAGCGGGCTGCTATCATCGCTCCGTACATGTCGTTGCAAACCAGGATGGGGCTACCCGTGTTAACACGCTCTATCTTGCCATTACAGTTCAGTTCAACGTAGTCTACAGGAGTCCTTTGTATCACTGGAAACTGAACCAGCTCGTCGACCTTTTGTAAGTTTTCGATGCCATCCAAGTTTGGACTTGCATAGAGGCCCAAGCGGCTACGAAAAAGCTTCTTGGATATGTAGGACGAGTCTTCTAAACCCTTGGTTGCCACACGGATAGCGACATCGATCTGCTCCTGGATTAAGTCTAGATACTGATTTGAGCAACGAAAATCCACCTGCACTTTAGGGTAGTTAGCCCGAAACTTAGGGATGAACTCTTCCAAGAGTTGATAGCCAATATCGTGGGGCGCTGTCACCCGCAAGCGCCCTGAAGGCTCCTGGCTGAAAGAGTCGGAGTAAGCCATCACTTCGCTGACACTTTCAGCAACGTTCCGAGCTAGAGGCAAGAGCTTGATCCCTTCGTCCGTGACCGTCACCTTGCGGGTGGTACGATTCAGCAAGCGGACGTTGAGCTGTTCCTCCAGGCTGGAGATTCTCTGACTCACGACACTTTTGGCAAGCCTAAGCTCTTTTGCCACGGCAGAGAAGCTGCCTAGTTCATAAATTTTTACAAATAATATCAAGCTGTTGGAATCAATCATTAGGATAACCTTGATTGTTCTGATATACGAACAGTATATCCATTAATTAAGTATTTTCAAAACTTGCGGAACACCGAATAGTAGAGGTGTTGCCGGTGGCAACCCGTAAGTAAAAAACTCAAGGAGATTTCTGGTATGAAAAAGATATTCCTAAGCTTAGCATCAAGTGCCCTTCTTTTATCCTCATCAGCGCTCGCTGGCAATATGGACATCAACAAAGCTCAGTCAAAAATTGAGTGGATGGGTAAAAAGGTGATCGGTGACAGCCACAATGGGACCATCGATGTTAAGTCGGGGCACCTAAAAGTTGACAGCGGCAAATTAACTGGCGGTGAGATTGTCGTCAACATGAAGTCCATCAAAAACGAAGACGTCAAAGACCCAAAGTGGAATAAGAAATTGGTAGGCCATTTAGAGTCTGCAGACTTTTTTGCCACCGAAAAACACCCAGAGTCAAAATTGATCATCACTTCAGCTAAAAGTACTGGCAAGAATAAGTACGAGTTGCAAGGGAAGCTAACTGTCCGCGGTATCACAAAAGACATCAATAAGAAAAACAGCAAAGACAGTAAAGAAGTTGAAGTTAAGATCGAAAATGTGATGTTCGATGGCAACAAGCTTGTGGCCACCATGACTTTTGATCGCACGGTTTTCGATGTTAAGTATGGTTCTTCTTCAATATTCAAGCTAGCTGCAGATAAGGTTATCGATGACAAAATAAAGATCGATGCCACGATTTACACGACACCAGCTAACAAGCAAAGCAGCCTCTAAGTGCTGGCAAGGCTGAGGGGCGACTTTGCTCCCAGCCTAAGCTGTCTGCTTGTTTAGCTGAGCCATCATCTTCTGGGCCGGCTCCAGCCCTGAATCCGCCATCAGCGCCCTCTCACAAAACTCCCGAGCCTTTGTCATATTCTTGAGCTTTGCATAGGCAAATGCCAAGTTATAGCAGATCTTAGCGGTCATTTCTTCATCTTCGATGAGTCTTAAACAATCAAGGTACACCTTGATAGCTCCTTCGAAATCCTCGTCCTTAACGAGCTTTACTCCGGCCTTATTCAACTCTTCGGCAATCTCTTGGGAGTTATCTTGCCCTTCCATACGCTTGCTCGCCGTCTCGTAATCACCCTCACGGATAGCTACCTTTGTCAAAACTGTGTTTGCCGTATCGTTGTCACTATCCATTTTCTCCAGTTGAGCCATCTGTTGCTTGGCAAGATCGTCATAACCCAATTCAAAATTCGTGAAGCCCGCATTCTCCAAGGCCTTAAGATGGTGAGGATTCAATTCTACCATCTCGTCAAGCATCAGTTTTGCCTCGGTGTACTTGCCCTCAGCCATCTTTAATTTTGCTAGTTTGTTTCTGGCGCAAAGGGAGCTAGGGTTTTTGGTAAGGACCTGCTGATAGTAGCTAGCTGCCTCGCTGTTGTTCTGCTCTTGAGCTAGAATATCCCCTTTGAGGACCATAACACGCTCGTTGCTAACACCCATCTTGATCAGGTCATCGACCAAATCCCGGCTCATTTCATAGATTCCATTCCAATAGGCAGATTTTGCATCACGATATTTTTGAACGGGTTCGGGAAGATGATTTTCAGTTTTGATCAGATATTTGAGCTTCGCCTCGCAGCGCTCCTTGTCCAGAGCTCCCATCAAAACGTAGTCAACATCAAATTCGAGAAATAAGTTCAACGTCGACTCATTCATACGACTACCTAAAAAAAGCATCGGTTCAAAGCCGTAGTTGCCTGTGCTACGAAGCCTCTGCATGAGGGTCACTCCAGGGTTATCCGGCATATCCATCTCAACAATAAACAAGTCGTACTGGGCGCGAGAGCAAACTTCGTAGGCTTCGTGAGTGGTTTCGAAGGACTGAACATCAGTAAAGCCAAATGTAGAAAGGCACTCAATGATTAGTTGCTTAACATTGAAATTAGCCGTCACAATTGCTACTTTTGATTTTTTTGAAAGCATGTTGACCCCAAACTTTAGACGTACTCAGCATCTTCCTACATTATAAATGACATTTCATCCAATTGGCAGGAAACACCGGTAGCCCTTCTCAACAACGTCCTGCGAGTACGAGACACACATGGGGACAATCGGAATCTATTCCATAAGATTCCAGTGAAATTTCTTCGGTTGTGAAATTTGGTCAAAGGTAAATGGCTTTCTTACAATATAGTCTGGGCTGCATCGCCTACGAGATAGCTTGGTTTCAAAAAGGGACTGTCCCTCGTCCGGCAAGCCAGTCACAGCAATCACTGGAACCTCAACGCCCCTATCCTTAAGAATGCTGATCAAATCAAAGCCATCTAGTTCGGGCATCTTGATGTCGGTAAATATTAGGTCGAAGGCCGTTAGCTGCTCACTCGCCATGTTCAAGACTTCACTTGGATTAGACACTGCCTCACAGGTATAGTTATGCGACTCTAAGATGTCACATATCAGCAAAAGGATATCGAAGTCATCGTCGATTACGAGCACTTTTTGTTCCATACAGAAATCCCAATTAGCGCAGACATCAAGAATATAGGATATCGATGCCAGTCAGATATCAATATCGACGAAAACCTCTTGGGAACTTACGAAAAAGACTTGCAAAGTATGACGTTGGTAAGAATTCGCTGCGCTCGGAATTCTCAAGCCCCAGGTAGAGACTGGAGGGATACTTTTTAATAATACAGGGTAAATTCTGTTGACATTGAAAGATGAGGAAGCCTCCGAAACGAGATTTCAATCCATATCAAAAGGTATGAGGCGAACAACTCTATCGGCTAGCATACACGAACTATTTTCTTCGCAATGCAAACGGCTTGCTGCAAGTGTTGTAGGGCTGAAGCCCTGACCAGAGGCCTTTTGCTTGGCCTCGATGACAGATGCGATAAACTCCATCCTCCTGACTTGACAGTGACGTTAACCAGGTCAAAACCATCTGGGATTGGCGTAAACCCGCAGCCTCCCAATGGACGCGAGTTTCGTGATCGTGATCGTTTAGCACCTCTTGCCAGTCACTTGAAGTGGCGGACTGTTTCTCTATGCGAAAGTAATTTCCTTTGTTGGCTTGGCTATGTCGAGGATCTCCAGCCCAGAACTTAGCTGTTATTGGTTCTCCGTGCTGGTATTGACTCATCAGGGGTACCACCAAACTTCCATAGTTTTTGTAAATCGGTTTCGAGTCAAGTGTAAGCTCGATACCAGCCTTAAACCAAGGCCGTTGTAGAGCCTCATAGCCTTTTTTAACTCTGAATGGTTCGCTAGCCTTTAGCTGAGTCATGAGCTTGCGATAGATCTCTATGTAGGCTTCAAGGGTACGAATTCCAAAGAGAGTCGAACCGCCCTCGTAATGCTGTGCTTGATACTCCTCGGGGGTCGTTACATAGTGAGCATAGTCGTTGGCAAGCGCTGATAAGACCGTATAGCGAATCCCGAGGGACTCTATGGATTCACGAAGTAAACGCTTCATTCTTCGTCCCGCCATGGTTGTAATCTCAAATGGTGCAGCAATAATTGCTAAGGAGCCGATCGTGATAATCTGAAATGGTAGCACATGGGGCGTCCAGGAGGGATTGAAGCGCCCTGTGGGCAGCAGGATTTTTTTTTCGCCATGGCAGGACTGATCTTCAGGCATGAGCTGGAGATGAGGCCAAGAGGCCCCTTGCTTAGGTAGGCCTTCCTCAAAAAGAGCCAGAGGGTTTGCATTTTCAGTGCCTGCGGCAAACGCAAACCCTAAAGCTCCGTAGCATGTTTTCCCACCGTTCTGGCCATCAATCCCATAGGTATGAAGATCAATAAAGGTATGAACTATTTTCATTGGCCCAGCCAGCTCCTGCCTAGCTTCTTGATGAAGAACCTTTGCTTTTTGAAACTGTTTCTGGGCCGAATCTTCGAGCCTTTGCCAACCCTTTTGATGTTGATAGCCATCAATAGAGATTGGATAAGGGCTCACGTCTCCTGAATTGCCCTGTAGGAATCCAGCTACATAACCTTTTTGTCCTTGTTTCTGCGTGACAGATTTTTCCAAATAGTATGCTGCCAAGCCCTTGTTATCACCGCTAATCATCTGACCACTTAAAGGTAGCGATACGGGATGAACCGCAAACCAATTGAAACTGGCTAGATCCTGCCCACTTTTTTTAACGACTTTGAGCAACGTCATGGTCTCTGGCACTGGTGCTGAATAGAGGTCACGTTCCCAACTTGGGTTGCTGTTGTAAGCGGCTATCGACCGATTAAAACCAGCTCCAGATAGCCTTCCCTGATTCACAAACAGTCGACTGGGCTCCATGGAATGATAGGCATCTATGATAGATTTTACGGTCCCAGTGACGATCGCCTCATAGACCTCAGAATGAAAACCAAGGGTGGGAATATTATAAAGGGTGCGATGAGAGTAGCCCCCAAGAGCGGAATGGGTGTGGGTTGCAGCCAGCAACAGATTACGGTGTGAAAATTGCCCAGGGACTTCTTGCTCCAATCGATCTAAAATCGTCTGCTTCAAGTCAGAAAATATCATTCCCAAGTCATTCACAGTGAGACTTACAATTTGTCCCGTACAGGAGTCTTGTAACACCAAAGACCGCGACCAGAGCCTCATATGGATTCCGTGCGGCCGATGATCTGGGCTGCCGTAGCCATTCATTATGGTGCCGATCATTGGCCCGGTAATGTCATGAGCGCTAGCACCTGCAAGGTATTGGCAGTTCTTCTCTGCCTCTGCATGAGCAGCTTGAAAGAAGCTTATAAGAAGCATTCCTAGAATAGCTAGGCGCATATCAATCTTCCCAGTTCTTGAAAAATCACAAATCTTAGTCATTTTTTAGCTGGAAACAGACACTTTGGAAAGGAAAAGAAGAATCTCTAAAGCTTATCGCCGGGCCTGCAGTAGGGCGCAACCGATCAAATAGATGTAGCTAGGGGAACCCACCATTACGGTGGGTGCCACTCTGATCACTTTAGGCTCCCCTAATTGCTTAGGGGTCTGCACACCATGATCAAAGACAGCTCCCTGGAAACTAATTGTCGGTTCTCCTGCATCAATCTTGATGATTCGACCGGCGCAACCCCACCCTAGTGTACCACAGCAGCTGAGCTAAGAGCGATTAGCTCTCGCCATCGACAATCTGCCGGAGCCGTTTCAGAGCTTTCTTATGATTTTTCTTAAGAACATTGAGAGGTATATCGAGTGTCTCAGCAAGCTCTCTGGCGGAGTGATCTTGAAAATAGAGCCCATGAATCAAAGCTTTTTCTTTGTCATTCAACTGATCAATGGCCTCTTTGAGCAAGGCTTCGTTTTCTATACTTACCAATATAGCGAGGGCATTGGGAGATAGATCAGGTTCTTCAATATCTTCAATCACAACATCAGATTCAATTTCGGCACCATTGCCCCAAACAGCCTCAATCGATAGCAGTTCATCCAACTCCTGCTCGCTCAGCTGTAACGCGTCCCGTACTACGTCCTTGGTTAACGTGACGTCAGTTCGATAGCTGTAGGCCTCTCTGAGATCTCCCAGAGCGCGGAGCTTTTTTCGGATCTTGAATGGCACCGGATGCTTGCGACCCTGCTCCTCTTTAATTTTCTGCCTCAGTATAGGCCATACGAAGGATTTGAAGTCTCCCCTGGGCCTTCGCATATACTTTTTTGCTGACTGATAAAGAACTTCTTGGGCAACCCCAACAATATCGTTAAACTCTTGATCATTATCGTATTTTACGTCGATATGATAGGTTGCTGCGACTTGCCGAACGAGGTGCCAGTGCTTGGCCACCAAGCGGTGGGGCAAACGCTCCCAGTCCTGTTTTAAACGATCGAGAAACTCCGATTTGCCACTCTTATTGCTTACAATACGATCGAGTCTATCGGTATCTTCGGACCGGCTACAGATCTGATCCAAGATAATGAGCCTCAAGCGCTCGGCATCTTGCTGAGAGTCATCGCCATCTTCAACTGTCTCAACAATATCACTATAATAGCGGAGTATCTCCTGATCTAAGACCTCACTAAGTTTGGTCATATAATCGAGAGCAAACTCGCTAATGTTAATCTGTGTTGCCATGTCTGCTCCGCTGCACATTCCTCGGACTCTATTCTGACACAAGAAGGAATTCGACTCCAGCACTCACATGGGCTTCCAAGGAATCGAGAAACCGATCTTCGTCTGCGGGAATAAGAAGGCCAATCTCGGTGCACGACATGAGTATCCCATCGACACCCAATTCTTGATACTTGCTGCAAATGGCTTCGTAGAAGGCTTTCGAAGACTCTTTGATCATACCCTGAGTCAGCTCTTCGTAAATGATGCGACTCAGCTCAAGCTTCTCTTCAGGGTCGGGGCATAGGATACTCCCCTCAAACTTAGATTCAACGCGCTGCCGCAAAAAAGGCTCATCCATGGTTAACTTGGTACCCAGAAGCAGTACCTTTTGTTTTTGGCGCTGATTCAACTCAAAGGCGATTCCGTCGCCGATATGAAGCAGGGGTATTCCTAGCCTACTCTCTAATAGGGGTGCGAATTTATGTAAGGTATTGCTTGCAACCATGATTGCCTGGCAGCCAACCCGTTCGAGACGCAGCGCAGCAGACAAAACGGAGTTTGCGAGTTCCTGCCACTTTCCTGCCAGACGACAACGCTCCACAATTGAAAAGTCAAGGGAGTCTATCATGATTGGTGCCGAAGAATGGCCGCCTTTAGCTTTTCCATAAGCTTCGTTGATTCTTTTATAGTAGTGGATGGTTGAATGATAACTCACCCCACCGATAATTCCCAGGATGGGCAACATAAATCCCTTTCTTTGGTGTCAAAATGAGCAACTATGCATTTTATGGAACCCTAAGGGACTCAGAGGTTCTCAGCCTGGTAGCAGGTTCCACCATCTTGACTAAATTTCACGAAACCTTTGATCTCTCTGATTTTGGAGCTTTCTTCGTCAAAGGTCAGGCCTATCCAGCGCTCAGAGCCTGCCGCGGCAAGGTAGCCAAACTATCCCTTTTTCGCAACTTGTCTCCCAAGGAAGAGTCTGCGATTATCTATTTTGAGGGTGATGAATACCATCGCATCGCCAAGACCATTCAAGACTGTTCTTATCAAATTTTTATGGCTCATGAGTCAGTATTAATAGATCGTGAGGAATGGACTTTGCAGCAGTTTCAGAGCCTGCACAAGGCAAGCTATTTAGAAAACATTCCGGTATGGATGGAAGGGTTTAATTTTTCGTAAGATTTTGGTCGAGCTAGGAGAAGACTCCTGCCTCCCTCGGGAACGTTCCGATAGGAAGTGGGGCAAAGGTCTGAAAAGAAAAGGAAGGGCATCATGACCATTGGTAAGAATGAAGCAACCCTGGAACTCATTTTTCCTGAGGTCCGCCGCGAGCGTGTCGCTGTGCTCGCCAATGTGGAGGTCATTCTTTTCACTGGTAACCTCCCCTACGCAATCAAGCTGCAGAGGACCTGCCTGAGATGGTGTCTGAATTATTCATGGCAACTATTTGATCGCAAGAAGCAGGTCGATCACGAAGATTTCGACGTTGCTGTTATTGATTGCGACCTAGGATTTGAAACAGCCTTAAAAATCAGCCAAGTCATATATGAGCAAGAACAAAGCCTCCCTATTTTGCTCGTAGGCTCTGTTGCCAAAGGGTTTCAGTCCCATCAGTGGTCACCCAATGTGACTGGTTTTGTTCTCAAATCTTTGGGCACCGAGAAAGTTGTGGAGTACCTGATTTCTATTGGAAACGATCTGCACAAGAAGCAGTGAGACCTTGGAACATATACCTGGCCAGACCAATTAACGAATATAAATCTCATTTAACACATCATCAGTACCTACTGGAAAGTCTTTAGGAATAGCTGATAGCAGCTCCTGGGTAAATGCCTGCTGTGGATGATTGTAAATCTCATCTGCACGGGCATTCTCGATAATCCTACCCTGATACATAACAGCTACTTGATCTGAGAAGTATTTCACCACGCTCAAGTCATGAGAGATAAAGATATAGGTGAGCCCTTTTTCTTCTTGAAGATCTTGGAGAAGGTTGAGAATCTGCGCCTGCACAGACACATCTAAAGCGGAAACCGACTCATCACAGATAATAAGCTCTGGGTCGAGGCTCAAAACTCTTGCGATACATATCCGTTGTCTTTGCCCCCCAGAAAACTCATGGGGAAATCTCTGCAGCATTGTTGCATCTAGGCCGACTCTCTCAATTAGATGTTTCACTTTATCCAGGCGCTCAGCAAGAGAGCCACCATAGTTATGAATTTTCATAGGCTCCAGCATGATGTCCTCGACCGTCATCTTTGGATTCAAGGCTCCGTAGGGATTCTGAAAGATATACTGCATTTTCCGTCGAATATCGACCAAGTCTCGTTGGGGTTTGAACCCAATGTCCTGACCCTCCAAAAGGATTTGACCAGCATCGGGGGTCAAGAGCCGAATCATCGTCCGCGCTAGCGTCGTCTTCCCACAGCCTGATTCTCCAACAATCCCAAGGGTCAAGCCACGAGCTACCTTCAGGCTGACACTGTCAACAGCCTTGAATGCCTTTTTCTTTTGCCAAGGTAGAATACCTGAGCCAGCAAATGATTTGCTGATGTCTTTTAGCTCCAAGATGATTGAACTATCAGAATGGGGAACTTGCTCACTAAGCACTTCGATCTTGCGCTGCTGCAGAAAATCATCAAGGGTCGCCAGACGCCTAGGCTTAAAGTCCAGAGGCGGTCGACATGCAATCAAGCCCTTGGTATAGGCAGAGCGAGGCCTTTGGAACAGCTCGGTCATCCCGTTGACCTCTTCCAGCTTGCCTTGATACATCACACCTACGTGGTCGGCAACTTCAGCAACAACTCCAAGATCATGGGTGATGAAGAGCAAGCTCATACTAAACTCGTCTTGCAACGATCGGATAAGTTCGAGTACCTGCCTCTGCACCGTAACATCGAGAGCAGTCGTCGGTTCATCAGCAATCAAAAGCCTTGGATTGCACGACAAAGCCATCGCGATCATGACTCTTTGCTGCTGACCTCCCGAGAGTTCGTGAGGATATTTGTTAAAACTCTCATGGGGGTTGGGAATACCAACTTTATCAAGCAGATAAAGAGCTTTCTCTCGACTTTCCTTCTTGTCGTGGAGGCAGTGAACTAGCATTGGTTCCATAATTTGCCGCCCCACCCTGCTGAGTGGGTTCAAGCTGGTCATGGGTTCCTGAAAGATCATAGCGATTTGCTGACCTCGAATCTGTTGCAAGCGACGCTCATCCAGGCGGCTCAAGTCTTGCTGACCGAGAAATATTTTTCCCTGACTGACCTGAGCCATCGATGGCAACAGCCCTATAATCGCTAGCGATGTAATACTCTTACCAGACCCAGACTCGCCTACCAGGGCAAACGTTTGCCCCTGCTCGATAGAGAAGCTCACACCTTGGACCAGCTCCTTCTCAGTCTTCCCCGAACGGAACGAGACAGCCACATCTTCCAACTTTAATATCGTTTCACCCATCCGAATCTATTCCTCTACTGAGCCGATTGTCACGAGCCAGGGATCATTCTAGCACTTTTTCTAGGCCTGCCGTAGCAGTCTCCCTAGACAAGCTCTACAATATTTATAAGGGCAGATCAAATCAGGAGACTCCCACCCATTGAGACAAATCGCTTCCACCTTAGTTGTATGTGTACTGATTACTTTTGTCAGCGTCTGCAAAACAGTCGATCAGGAGAAGGCGCAACCAGCTGCTCCGGTGTTGCAACCTAGCGTCCAGATCAGAGCGCAATCTCACGACAACACTCTATGGATTCGGATCGGAGACAGCGTTGGCTGGCTGGAGCCAGGTCAGCCTTATCTGATACGATACGGAACACAAGAACTTGATTGTGAGCAGCATCCGGCGGAGTTTCAAGGAGTACTAGTAACACCGGGTTCTATCTCCCATAGAATCGCAAGCACCATTCCTTTTAAGGACCAAAAAAGCCTTTTTCTTTGCATGACCCAAAATGGAAGGCTCCTACACAAGGAAAAACTAGCCATCAGCGCCAGCAACCCTTTTGCCAGCCTAGACGGTGCACCACCGATAGTTAACTACGCACGGCGCTGTGCTGAGGAGATTGCCTATATTCCACCGATAAACTGTCTCGACGGAGAAACGCTTAGAGTCACAGTTCAAGGCCAAGAGCCGAGTACCTATCCACCAGGCCTCCAATGTGATCGACCAGCGATGTTGGATTATCAGGACCGGGCCGAAGGACAGTGCGTCCCCTATAGTAGGATTCAGAAAATTACCTTTGAAGACCCTGATGCTGTAGGTGTAATCATCTGCCGTCGCTATAAGCTACGCGACCCCAACGACCCATTATTTGATGATGTTTCCATTATCATCCACAGGAAATCCACAGGGGCAACCTGCTTTTTCCAGATGCCTGAAGATGTCGGAATCGCCCGTGATGGGCGGCGCGTTCCACCGCCTCACGAGCTTCCCACCAGCACCCCAGATGATAGCCCGAACGTGAAGGATTTTTGGCTTCCCCCCGCGGAGACAGCCCAACGCTATTGCCACCAGTGCCATGATAGCGACCCCTTTATCCACAGCCCCTATGTAGCCGGTTCGGGACAAGTTCCAAAGGCACCCGATACCCCATACAGGATTGTCGGGAAGGAGTTTGCCGACTGGCCTTCAACCCAAGCCGTCACGGTTGAGGGCGGCAACCTCTGCACATCCTGCCATCGTGTTGGCGATCGTTTTAGTTGCGAGTCCTTCTTGGATTACTCGGTGGGATTGAAGAGCATCAAAGGAGTACTTGCCAGCTTTTATCAATTTCCAGATTCCCATTGGATGCCGCCCCCTAGCGCCCTGCTGACGGCACAGGAGTGGCAAGATCGGTATCAAGAGCAGGTAAATCAAATCAGAGCTTGCTGCCAGGACCCTTCTAAGGCAGGGTGTAAGCGTGAGCCGATCACCGAGAACATTGGTTTCTAGAGCTAGGAATTGAATAAGAATAATCAGCCGATAATTTTTTATGATGGTGAGTGTGGGTTTTGTAGTCATTCTGTAAGAGTTATTCTCAGGATCGATCGTTCGGATCACTTCCTATTTGCCCCCCTACAAGGCCAGACCGCACAAGCGAGCCTTCCTGAAGACTACCGCAAGCTCGATAGCCTTGTGGTGAAAGACTCGGATGGTATGCTCAAGAAAAAGTTTTCAGCCATTGAAAGCATCGTGGCTCAGCTACCTCAGTTTCCATGGCCTCTGGTCTCGGCTGCCATGGGCCTAGTCCCCAGCGTACTTGGTGACCTTGTCTATTCTCTGATCGCTAAAAATCGATTTCTCTTTGGCCGCAAAGACGCTTGTGAACTGCCGTCTCCAACACAGAGGCAGCGATTTCTTGATTAAGGCCTTTAAAACGAGCTAGTACACTTCCATAAGAAAAAAATCGGTGCAGTCTGCCCGATTTCAAAATCGATAGCGTCTCATCTTCTGTTCTTCGCGGATAACATAGTCATAGTAAAGGGAGTAGTTGATGACAAACTTGTTTTCATCAAAATGCTTGGGTAGTGGTGGAAATGGAGCAGCCAGGTTTAGAATTTTGACCCAGGCATCGTCGATTTTCTTATCACCAGCTGATTCCACAATGGTTACCTCAGAAAGAAGGCCACTTTTTTCGATGGTCAACTGAGCCACAGATCGGCCAGAAAAGCGAATCTTGGCTCCACTTTTGATCTTTTCTCGAATATGCGGCTCATCCTTCAAAGATGACAAGGGGCTATAGAAGGCCAGCTCCACTGATTTTCGCAGGGCCGTGACGTAGCCAATGTATTGATATTCCGTGGTATTGACATCGAGCACCTCGCCTACGGGCAGGTTGTCATCGGGAATAAAGTCGTTGTAGCCGGCCATCTCTGTGCCACTAGGAAGTAAAGCCCCATAGCCCTCAGGCATAATCTTGCCACCATCCTTTTTCTGATCTGGGCTGCCCTTATTAGCCCTTGGGCTGGCTTCTAAACCCTTCTGGGTATTTTTTGGGATGATTCTCGTTTCCTGATTGGTGCGATGGTTCTGTTTGCCTAAATAGGCATCCTGAGTAGGAGGAGCGGTTTCTTCCAGAGGAGCTTCGACGATACTTTTGTTGCGGATAATTTTAATTTTGACTTTGGAATCAGCAGCCAATTGGTCTTTTTTCGGTTCCATTGACTCTAGCTGATAATCAATCAGTAGGACGAGCGAGTGCAAAACTCCGGAAATAAGCAGGGCCAGAAGCAAGACCGGTTTTGGTTTGTGGTGTCTATCTTTCTGCATACTTTCGAAGGCTATCACTGCTAGGATGAAGGAAGTATGAGACCGGTGTCTGAATATACTCTGAATCCCCTCACCAGCCCAACGTGGAAGCTCCTGCTCACACGGCGAATTCCGGCAACTGAGAAAGAATGCTTTTGCAATATTCAAGTGACATAGCAGAACCCAGCTGTTCCAACTGGGTATCAGGCTTTCAGTTCTGTAATAATTCTCTGAAGTTGAACAGGATTCACCTGATATGATTTGCCACAAAATTCACAGGTAACATCAAAGACCCGATTCTCTTGAATCATATCACGAATCTCAGCAACCCCCAATGTGCGGACCGAGTTTTCAATACGCTCCATAGAACAATCACATTGGTAGAAAGTATCGTGGGGGTGAACCAAGGGCTCAAACTCAAAATTCACCAGGTAATCCGAAACGAGATCCGATTCGCTAGCGCCCTTTGCGATCAGCTGATTGATAGGTGGGATCACCTGTTGCAAGGCTTCCAGGCGCTGCACTGTTTCCTCGGTGTAGCCAGGCATCAGCTCTAGGATATAACCACCTGCTGATTCGCAGCCGTGATCCCCAGGAATGGTGGATAGTGCCACAATGGACGGCACCTGATGAGACTGCTTAAGGTAGTATGAAATATCCTCCGCAATCTCCCCTGATACTAGCTCCACAGTTCCTCTATGAGGCTCTCTCTGAAAAGGGAGACTGCGCACCACTTCCAAGTGTCCAGAGCCTAGGCCATCAGAGATTTTGCCATGGGATGGCAAGTCAGCATTACGATTTTCACAATATACTTTGACTTTACCTTCGTATCGAGCTTCGGTGAATATGGACCCGACAGGACCATCGCCTTTGAAGTGAAGGCCAACGACCTGATCTTCTTTCAGTTGAGCTGCCATAAGGACAGCTCCGGTCATGGCTCGGCCCATCAGAGTGAGTGACAAGGCTGAAACCCGTTGGTGCTCAATCGCTGCCTGCACAAGTTCCGTTGATACGACACTTGCAATTCTGATAGTTTTGTCTTTTGAAAGATATTTTTTTACTCGAGTCATTCTTACCTCCGGCTGCCTGTTTACAAATTTTTTGTAGCCTTGTCACCTGAGTTCTGTACTACCAAGAAGCCGTAATCAATCACCCTAGGAACGAGGTCACCGTGGAAATTCGAATCGTCAAGTCGATGAGCAAGATCGAGCGCGACGACTGGAAGCCCCTAGAGTCAAGGAACTTTCCCTTCACAGACTATGACTTTTTAGCATCTTTAGAGCGATCTGGTTCCCTCGGAGAACGAACGGGCTGGTTCCCCCATTTTTTCGCCGCCTATGTAGACCACAGACTTATTGGCGCTTTGATCGCCTATCTTAAGACAAACTCCTATGGGGAGTACATTTTCGATTGGGAGTGGGCCAATGGTTTTCACCACCACCAGATCCCATATTATCCCAAATTGACTTCATCGATTCCATTCACACCTGCAACTGGGACAAAACTGCTACTCCACTCAGACTACGATCAAAAAGAGATCCGAGAAGAAGTGGATAAGGCTTTGTTGAGCCTTGTAAAAAGCAGCTCATGCAGCTCAATTCACCACCTTTTTATCCCTCAGGACGAGCTTCAGGCATGGCAGGGCTCTGGATATCACCTTCGATATAGCCAGCAGTATCATTGGCACAACCATGCCTACCAATGCTTTGATGACTTTCTAGCCAAGCTTAAGGGTAAAAGAGCCAAAGAAGTGAGGCGGGAACGGCGCCAGATTGCAGAGCAGGGTGTTGCAATCGAGTTACTTACTGGAGACAGCTTGGATCAAATGGCTAGCGATCGCTTCTACCAATTTTACCTAGCCACACTCGACAAGAAACACGGCCTAGATTACTTAACTCAGGAATTTTTCCGTCTCGTGTTCCAGTCGATGCAAGACCGGATCGTCTTATGCGTCGCTAGCTATGAAGGAGACTGGGTCGCCGCGTCCCTCAGCTTTCAAAAAGGCGACCACCTTTACGGTCGATATTGGGGTAGCACAGCATCGTTTCGAAGCCTTCATTTCGAGCTGTGCTACTACCAGATGATTGATTACGCTATCGCCAAAGGACTTAAGCTATTTGAAGCAGGTGCGCAAGGTCGCCACAAGATCCAACGTGGGTTCGTCCCCTCATGGACATACAGTGCCCACAAGATTTTTCACCCAGCCTTTGATCGAGCCATTGCTGAATATATTAGAGAAGAAAAGAGAATTCTAGACCAGGCCATGGAAGAGGATCAAAACCGATCCCCTTATAGGCCCTTCATATCTGAGAAAAGCCCTTGCTAAGCAAGCAACAGAGCTAACAAACCCATCACGCGAGTGTGCCAAGGGCTATAGTTTTTCAGCAAGATAGTTCTTGATTCCAATTTCATCAATAACGCTCAGCTGGGTTTCAAGCCAATCGATATGATCTTCTTCCGTATCCTGAAGAAGCGGCTCCACAGCTTCTTTGGTCACGTAGTCATGATGCTTGAAACAGAGGTCTATGATTTTAATGAGCTTATCTCTAACCACATGCTCATATTTCAAGTCGTTTTCAAACATGGTTTTCACATCGGTATCAACGGTAAACGGCTCTCGCTTGGATACGTCTGGTGTTCCCTCTAGGAAGATGATCCTTTCGATCACCCGAGTCGCATGGCCTTGCTCGTCTTCCATCTCGTGATTGAGCTGCTCATAGAGCTTATTGTAGCCCATGTTCCTCAAGATCTTCGACTGTACAAAATAAATGTCGATGGATGTTAGTTCACTGGTTAGCAGGTCATTGAGCGCTGCAATAATATCGGGATGACCTTTCATCGTAACTCCTTGTTTAAATCTGGCGTCTTCTTCGTGTCTACAATTGCTCAGCGAGATATTTCTCCGGCCCTAGCTCCTTGATATTGTATTGCTGGGTCTCAAGCCAAAGCAAAAACTTCTGCTCCCCCACTTCAATATCTTCCAAAAGTTCCCGAGAAACATGATCGAGCTTGTCGAGGCAAAGCTTGGTGTTAACCGCTAGCTTTTGGCACGCCCCAGAGCAAAACTTCAAGTCGTTGCCGAGACACTCAATTGCCGACTCCCCAATCGACAACTTGAGTAATTTCTGATAATTGGGCAGCCCTTCAAGCAACAGGATTCTATCTGTCACTTTTTCAGCAACCTTCATCTGCCTAATCGACTCTTTATACACTGGCTTGGCAATCTTTTCGTAGCCCCAGTCCTTCAGCATCCTTGCATGCAAAAAATACTGATTGATGGCTGTCAACTGCCCTGTCAGAACTTCATTGAGTCCTTTGATTACGTCCTGTTCACCTTTCATCGCATCCTCCCCGCAGTCAGGTTTAGAGACAATCTGCGTGGCAACAGCGTAACGAACTTGGGCCAAAAGAGCTAGACCAATCCAGTCGAGCGACTCAACCATGCTCCTAGCTGGTCTGACGAGGTTTGCGCTGCACCCGACTTGCTTTTTTCTTGCTTGTCTTGCGGCTCGCCTTAGCCTTGGCCCTTGTAAGAGACGGTGCTGGTCGCCGTGATTCGCTCGGCGCCGTCTCTACCTTCTTGGTAGACCTGCCCGGCGAACGCTTTTGTTTGTGAGGATTCCTGGTCGCTCCCTGTCGATCGCTAGGATCGTAGCCACGTGAGACATTGGTCCCTAAGCGATGGCTTTTTTGCCTTTCAACTCGGTCGAGCTGCAAGCATTGGCGGTGGAGAAATTTGCGAAACACTAGCGCAAACCGTTTAGGTGATTCAATTTGTGGACAGTGCCCCGTATCAGCTAGAAGATGCAGCTCTGCATGGGGTATTTTTTGTTGCATGAAGTAAGCTGTTTCCTTTGGAAAAAAGCTATCCTCATCACCCCACAGGATAAAGGTGGGCACTTGCACTTCAGGCAGGCGATCGTTCAAGGCCATATCATAGAGCCTAGGATCTTCATCTGAATCCAAACCCTTGATCAAATCCGCAAGAACCTTACGATGCCAGACTCCATGACGAGAGAACTCTTTGAATAAAAAATCTTTGATGGGGTGAGGAATGAACGGCTGTTTAGAAAAAACTCGCTGTAAAAAATACTCAAACTCGTCCCGAGTCTGAACATCAAAGATAACATGACCATCGAATAGCTCATGATGCAAACTATAGGGTTCATCCAAAAAGATCCCAGCGGGATCGATCAAAGTCAGAGTCTTGATCTTGTGAGGAATCATGAGAGCCACCTGCAAGGCCACCGCTCCACCTAAAGAGTTGCCAGCCACGTGAAAACCGACCAGGTTGATCGCTTCAATGAACTCAGAGAGCCAGGCGCCATAGTTCTCCAGGCAATAGGTGTCAGATCGACGTTTAAAGCTTTTACCAAAGCCTGGTAGATCGGGACAGATGATATTATAGTCAGCCACTAAATATTGGGCAGCATCGTAAAACGTGTCCTTGCTATCAGCAAAGCCGTGGAGAAAAAGAACTGTCTCATCTTTGCCACCGTCAATTTCTAAGTAAGAGATCTCACGATCACCGGTGAGCATCACTCGATCCACCCGTGCACCCATTATCTTGCGACGGAGACCGACAAAGGCTTCGTAGGCTTTCTCTCCGGCCTTGGCTTTTAAATCATCTGGAAAAACTTCGAGGACTTTGGAAAGGACTCGTTCTTGTTCTAGCAAGGCAGCCTCTAATGTGATTGCGTGATCCCTATGACTTTACTTAAAACGAAGCTGAAGCCCCTGTCAAATCTGATTTGGACGCGACCACGGAATGAAACAGAAGCAGCCACAAGAATCAGCCACGGATCAACGATCGTTAACGGGAGAACTTTATTAATTATGAAGCATTTTGGACTGGCTTTACAAATTGACCGACTACTTTGATAACGTAATCAGCCGTCACAGGTTTCTCAAGAACATGGTCAGCCTTATAGTCACTAGCGGCGAGATCCTCTGAAAGACCTGGGTAATAACCTGTACATAATATAAATGGAACGTCTTTGTCAGTCATACGAACACGAGCCAGTAGCTCTAGGCCATCGACATTAGGCATCCGGATATCACTCATGATGAGGTCTGGTTTATAGCGAAAGTAGGCGTGGATACCCTCTTCACCATCATGAGCACTGACAACATCATACTTTGCCATGCGAAGCTCTTCCTCAAAATACTCCCGTATTGACTCGTCATCTTCGACAATCAAGATTCGTGGGACATCGCTACGCTCACCTTCGCTAGACTCTGCCTTGCGTCCAGTCTTTGCACCTGGGATATAGGCTCGAAAGGAGGCTCCTTTTTGCCAGCCACCATCGACCTCCATAAACCCACGATGCAAGGATACAAACTTTTTCGCAATGGCAAGCCCCAAGCCGATTCCCAGGGTTTTAGCAACCCCCGATTCCAGCTGGCTAAACTTATCAAAGATTTTCTTCTGATCTTCTTCCTTAATTCCCATGCCTTCATCACGGACAGTGAGAACGAGGTAGGTATCTCCCTTACGAACTTCAGAGCTAGCTGACACGAAAATTTTCTTCCCCGATGGAGAGAATTTCACAGCGTTATTGACGAGGTTTTCTAAGACATGAATCATCCGTTTTCGGTCCATAGGAACATGCATATGCTCCTCGCACTCAACGACCACCTCAATATTCTTTTCGCTAGCAATGACTTGAAGATTTGAGATCACGTCACCTAAGAATTCGTCTACATCGACGTCGCCATAGTCAAGATCAAAGCCCTTTTCGAGCCTTACAACGTCGAGAATATCGGAAACCATGGTGGTGGCGTTCTTAGCATTACGCTTGATACGCTCGATAAACGATACTTGATCCGGGGTAAGGGTCTTTCGGCTCGACTCAGACATCAGGTAGTCGCAGCAAAGAGAGACAACGCTCAATGGAGTTCGCACATCATGAGAGACAACGCCCAGGTAGTCATCTTTATAGCGAAGCTGGTTACCGAGTTCTAACGTCTGATCCTCGAACCGCCCAAATTCCTCCAGGATAGAGGCTTGAATGTCGTGCCAGCTTACAATTCCTTTAATGATCTCATCCTCAACGACCGCGACATAATCCAGCTTGCAGTCCGTCATGGCCTTTGCAACTTGCCGCAGAGAGTCTCTCGGTGACACCACTGGAGGATTGTTGTGCATGATATCTTTGATTGTTGCAGTCTTGGATACTTTGTTGACCAAGGCGAGTATCAATTCGTGGGTGGTAATCAAGCCGACAACACGATCGTTATCGTTGACGACCAAGGCAACGCGATCGTTTCTCTGACCGAGATGCATCACGCAATTTTCAAAAGATGCGGTCTGGTTGAGTTTCAGCACCTTGTGATTGACTAAGCCTTCAATTGTCTTGTGATCCTGCGCTAAAGAAACCATAAGCTCCTTGCCGCCTATTCCATCGAACGATTCAACAGACTAGGGCATCGACAAGGAGCAGATAAAGCTTAGTTAGATCTTCTTACTTTTTTCGTAAATTTCCAATCATGGGTAATAAATACCACCATCGGCTAGATCAGAACCGATTCCTTGGTTGCCACCCCAGATAATCAAAGAGCTGCCTGTCCATATAGCTGTGTGATACCAGCGAGATACAGGAGTGAACTGAGAGTTCACACCAGACCAACGGCCACTTGCAGGATCAAAGTTGTACACTTCACCGAAGTAGGTCCGCAGGCGATTGGAGCGGCCGCCATAGACAAGGAGTTCATGTCCATTCCAAACAGCGCTGTGACCAACCCGCTCGATGACCATTTCCGTAGCCAGCGACGACCAGGTATCTGTGTTCGGGTTGTACAGCCCGCCAGTGCCTTTTAGCTCTCTTTGAGAACTCACGCCACCACCACTAAACACGATCATCTTGCTACCATTCCAGAATGCCTGATGACCGGCCCGTGCAGAGGGAGCATTGCTATCGTTCATCCCTTGCCAAGTTTGAGTGCTGGGATCGAAGATAGCACCAGACTGGGAAATCGTCCGTGTCGAGCCACTGACGCCTTCATACCCACCCCATACGATCAACTTTTCTCCTGTCCAAACCATGGAGTGCCCAGCAATCTTCGAGGGTGCTGCTGGATGCCCCTGATTGAGGTCCGACCACTGGCGAGTTTTGGGGTTGTATCGCCCACCTAATGGAACACCGTTGTGATCAATGCCACCCCAAACCCAAAGCTCATCGCCTGTCCATACAGTTTGCTGACGGGGATCAAAGACCCACGTGGAGCTCTGGGGTGTCCACCAGCTTGGTTTGCTTATGGTTTCGATCGCTTTGGTCTCAGGGTTCCAGATAAAGCCATCGTATTGCCAGGTTTCGGTTTGATCGACCCGTTGGTAACCACCCCAAACGATCATCGATTCTCCCGTCCAATGAGCGGAATGGAAATGCCTCGGCTTTAAACCTTGAAGTTCCGGAAGAGCGGCCCAAGAATCTGTGCTGGGTTGGTAAACCGCGCCATCACCTAAACTCGTATTTTGAGAGGAATCATAACCGCCAAAGACGACCATAGTATCCCCTGTCCACACTGCCGAATGCTTTTGCCGCGGGCTGGGGGCATCGTCAGTATTGATCGATAGCCACTCAATGCGGCCCTCCCGCCAAGCGTCAACCACCGCAATCGCGACTTTATCCGCCATGTCCTCACCCTCGCCGAAGTGATGGACCGATTCGTGGATCAGCAACTGAGTTGCCTCGTAAAAACTCTTAACCTTATCCCGGCAAGTTGGGTAAGACAGTTGTATAGGATTAGCCAGTGGCACCGGATCACCAGGCTCAGGCATCACCGTCCAACCACAGGTTGGTTTTGCATCCATCTCCCAGATATGCTTCGCCGCTAAGATATCGGCAGCCAAGAGGGCTTTCTTTTCTAGAATCCAGGTTCGTACGGCTTCGTCCTGCACAGTACGCAAAGACTCAGCACTCAAGCGACTCACAATATTCGCTGCATGCTCCCGTGCGCGCGCGAAGCCAATACGCAAGTAGTCACCACCATTACCCACACCCCAGTGACCCAATCGGCCTCCCGGCTGCACATACGGGCTTTCGACAACTGCCATGTTCGCTGCTCTCGCCTTTGCCCCAATCAAACCCCCAGTTAAGACCCCCTCAGGTGACCCAACCGCTAATCCCAAAAGGGGAATGAGGCCCATCATCATTTTCATAGACACTTCTTTCATGGTCCATCCTCCGCGATTTTAAAAAGCTGCATAGAAATGCAGTAGACTAAATCCTTTTGCTCTGGGGTTTGAAACCTTTGGCAAAAACGATGTTGAAACTTTTCGATCTCTTTCGATGCCTCAGGGACATCCTCTTTATTTAAAGCCAGGACATGGGTTTGGACATAGCGCTGATCGACTGGCTGTGTCGCAATCGCCTCCATGGCCTTTTGCAAGATTTGCCGATGAAACTTGCGGATGCTTTCTGAAGGGACCCCTCCAGGAATCCAGCCGTCGTTTTCCACGGCCTCCAGTTCATCGTCGCGATTTCGTCTTAGCAAGCCAACTCGAATCAGGCGATCAATCGCCAGTTCAATTTGGATAGGTGTGACCCCCAGACGTCGGGCAATCCATCGTGGATCACTTCGGAAGCCTTTCATATTCATCAGCTCTAAGATGCCAATGTGGTACCAATCCGAGATAATCTTGAAAGCATCCAACTTAAGTTGAAAGGTCTTGGTTTCCTCCTGCTCTGCCTGCTTCTTAAGAATCCGTAGGTGAGCATCCTGTCTCTCCTTTATCGATCGGGCATGCTTCACAGAGACCAAATCGCAAAAGTGGACCACTTCGGTTTCTCGAAAGCCTAAATTCTTGGCAATCTTTTCGGCGGCTTTTCTAGAGACTCCTTGCTTATGGTTCAGTATTTCGCTCAAGCGGGACGGCGATAGATTGAGATCCCTGGCAAAGGCTCGCAGAGAGTAGCGAGGGTTTTGCCCGCATCGCGAATCAAGTTCAGCCTTGAGAATCTGCCGATAATCGGCATGAGCTTCCATACATCTCACCTCCTGTTCCCTTATAGGGCGAGACTTTGGAGCCCATCAAGCCAACACAGAACAATTTGTTCTGTCGATCCAGGATCTTGTGATGATCGAGAATGTCAATTAGACGATATAGAATAGTCAAACCTGCAGCTTTGCTAAGATGTGCTGAGATTTCACTAGCGAACAGTAATCAGTTAGCCTGGATTAGCACTAAAAATACCAAATGGTAGGATCTAAGAAAGATAGACTAAGATTGGCAACTTATTTTTAGGATTTGACTAGACTTGAGCTGGTAAGACTCCCAAAAACAGAAAAACACCCATGCCATGATTCATTCTAAGACAAATGAAAAGGTGTCATTACAATTCATGGTCATATAGGTAAACTTAGAAGCATTCCTTGTGATCAGCAAGGTTTACTTGACGATGTGTTCTGTCTCCTTAAACGAGTCGCCAAACCAAGGCAAAGCTTCAGCGACAATCACAGAAATAAGAACGCCAGAACTTATGTCCAGAGAGAGTTTTATGGATCCACAAGCCTCGAAGAACACTAGGGTCGATTATAGCCACGAAGTGACGCCGATAAAGAATCCCATCCTGCGAACGATGCTGATGATTCTAAGCTTCGTATTTTTAGGGGTGGGCTTTGTGGGTGTGTTTTTACCAGTCCTTCCGACAACACCATTCGTACTGCTTTCCGCGTTCCTTTACGCTAGATCATCACCCCGATTCTATAACTGGATGATGAATCATCGACATTTGGGTCCTCCCCTCAGGCGCTGGAAGACGACAGGTAGTATTCCAAGGTCTGCAAAAATTTTGGCGATCAGCATGATCGCCATCACTCTCATTCCATCGATTCTTTTCGTGGTTCCTGTATTGGCAGTGAAGGTGCTTCTTGGAATCATTGGTATTCTGGTCGCAACCTATATTGCGACGCGACCGGAGTCAGACAAGGTCGCCTAAAGCGAAACCCCTAGTCTGAAGAAACCTAAGGATGATTGCCTCTCAGGCGGGGCTATAGGTGCTCTTTAATCCAATCAAGTGCATCGTCGTGATGGGTCTTTGTTTTAACTTTATCCATAATGTGCTTCAGCTTCCCATCTTTACCAACAATAAAGGTCGTTCGCACAATTCCCATGTACTCACGGCCATAGTTTTTCTTAAGAGCCCAGACTCCGTAAGCTTCCGCAACACTATGATCTTCATCAGACAAGAGATCGAAATTCAGTGACTCTTTTTCACGAAATTTATCCAGACGGGCCACTGGATCAGGGCTGATACCGAGAGCAACCGTACCCCGCGCACTCAGCTTGCGCTTTGCATCCCGCAGACCGCCAGCCTGAACGGTACACCCTGGAGTCATCGCCTTCGGATAGAAATAGACGATGACATTCTTCTCGCCACGGAAATCCTTGAGGGATACCTGCTCTCCGTCCTGATTGAGCAGCTTAAAGTTTGGAGCTAAGTTACCGATCTTTGGAAAATTCAATTCTGGCATTGGTGTTCCCTCTGAATTCTGTTAAAACTGCACACCTAATTTAGGTGAAGCCCATTCCTACGACAACAGATACTTAATGGCAAGTCATGACAAACAAGACCGTGGAAACAGAAATCTATCTCCTGCGCCATGGCCAAACGGTCAGTAACACCCTCAAGCGCATCCAAGGACAGTCAGATAGCTCCCTTACACCTAGTGGCTTAGAGCAAACAGAAAGATTGGCTCAGCGACTGGCACCGCTACAATTTGCAGCTCTTTACTCTAGCCCCCTTGGCCGTGCCTACGAAACAGCTAACGTGCTTGGTCGGTATTTAGACCTTAAAGCTCAAAAAGAGCCTCGCTTTCAGGAGATTAGTTTCGGCTCCGTCGAAGGGCTTACCTGGAGTGATGTTAAAGAAGCACACCCAGAGTTATGCGAGCAATGGCGTCAGCATGTAAATCACATTGCTCTACCTGATGGCGAAAGCCGTGACCAGGCTATGGAGCGTTTCACGACAGCCTTGGGAGAGTTGGTTCAACGTCACCAAGGCGAGAGAATTGCTATTGTCACGCATGGTGGAGTACTTGCAGCACTCTTTGCTCGCATTCTAGGTATTCCATCAGGAAAAAGGCCTCTTTGCATGATTGAGAATGCGTCCATCAACATCCTTCGGTACAGGGACGGGTGGAAAATCAAGACCTGGGGAGATGTAGCTCATCTTCCATGAGCTAGTAAAGTTTAACTATTACGCCCCCGCAACACTCACACCACCAAAACGAATCGTCGGCGCGAAAAATGTTTTGGAACTATTGGCGTGGATTTTAGAGCTTACCGCTTCAACTTGGTTGAGCAAGGAAAAGAAGTTGCCAGATATGGTTGCGTCGCGAACATATTGTTCTACTTTATCGCCATTCATCAAAATACCGTCGATAGCCAAAGAGAATTGGCCTGAAATCGGATTGGTTCCAGAGTGTAGGCCTTTCAAACCGATAACTTGGATATACCTACCTTCATGACACGTGCCTTCCTCATCTTGACCAGCTGCAAACACCAGTTGTGTTCCAGCAACTCCCAGGGCTCCCTTCGGAGAGCGAGCTCCATGTGCCGTGGTGCTTGTTCCAAAGTACTTGGCTGTGGCTGTGTTGTGATAGAAGCTTTGTAAAACACCATCTTTTAGCAAGCTCAAATCTCGTCGTGCCACCCCTTCATCATCAAACGAAGAATAGTAGAAACCTTGGTCGTACATTGGTAGATCCATCAAGGATAAGCGACTATCGGCTACCTCTGAGCCGACCTTATCCCGAAAGCGATTTTTGCCTTCCATGGCTGCCTTAGCTGAAAAACTCGATAAGAAACAGCTAAATATCTGGTCGAGCTCATCAGGAGAAAATATGATGTCGTATTTCCCGGTGGCAACAGCCTTGCCATCGAGAAGAGGAAGAGCGTACTTTAAAGCCTCATCTGCACAATACTTTGGATCAAGATCTTGAAATTTACGCCCCATCATGGAGACCCCATACATTGCCTGACGATCATCATTTTCAGTCAAGGCTGAGGTATAGCAGCTAAACGATCGCTCTCGATGATAGCCATAAGTCCCAAGGTGATTGAGATAGATCATCTCACTTTCACCATCACCATAGCCGTTGTAAGGTGAGTTTTTTACATGGCCACCACCACCCAGTACCGCAGACTCTAATTCTAGAGCCATGGCAAGCTTCTCTTCTGTCGGGGTATCGTCAGGCTGATAAAGCTTTTCTTTGGTTTCAATCTTTTCAGGCTCTTTGACGTCGATGGTTTGATACTCATCCACACCCGAAAACTTAGAGACTTCCACAGCCTGCTGAACCATCTGTCGGACGGATTCGGGGTCCATGGCTTCGGTGTAGCAGAGACCAACTTTTTGATCTTTAATCACCCGAATGCCGAGAACATTGGAACTGGAAACCTTGTACTTATCAATGGCTCCTCCTTGGGCTGTTAGAGAAAACGAATTCCCACGCAAACCCAAGACATCGCAGTAGTCAGCCTTCAACTCTAAAGCAAGATCGATGGCTTGTTGCCCTACGGTTTTCAAATCAACGGCCTGACTCATGCTTCGCCCCCCACTAAGATCTCATCGACTTTCAATGCTGGCTGCCCCACGGTTACAGGAATCGAGCCACTCACACTGCCACACATCCCAGGAGCTAATGAAAAGTTTGATCCGACCATACTGATTTTTTGCAGTGTTTCAGGACCAGAACCAATGAGAGTTGCTCCTTTCACAGCTTCCGCTATCTTACCCCCTTCGATCATGTAGGCCTCTTCGATAGCAAAGTTGAAGTCTCCCGTTCCTGGTGAAACCGAGCCACCACCCATGACTTTAGCGTAGATACCGCGGTCGACGGAACCAATAAGATTGTCGAAGGAGTGTGGTCCTGCTTCGATATAAGTGTTTCTCATCCGAGAGGCTGGCGCAAACTTATAGGACTGTCGCCGGCCAGAGCCGGTTCTTTCATAGCCTGTTTTCACAGAACCCATCCGATCGACAAGAAAACTTACGAGTTTGCCATCCTTGATCAACTGGGTTTTCTGGGTTGTCATGCCTTCGTCATCGATATTGATAGAGCCCCATTTTTGAGCCACAACCCCATCATCAACTGCACTTACTGCAGAGTGAGCGATCATCTCACCCATGCGGTCATGGAACACCGATGCCTTCTTTTCGACGGCGGTCGTTTCCAAGAGGTGGCCACAAGCCTCGTGAAAAATAACGCCTCCAAAGCCATTATCAATCACCACTGGCATTTTGCCAGCTGGGCAGGGCTTTGCCCGAAGCACTGTCACGGCTCGTTTCGCCAGAGTCTCAGCAAGTTCTTCGGGGTCGATGGATTCGGCAAACTCCCAGCCTTGCATTCCTCCCGGCCCAGCGTAGGCACGAGATTGCTCGTTGCCATCTTGGGCGATAAGCGACGTTGAGAGTCTGATGTAATGCCGCTCGTCATGAGCCTCTAGTCCTTCAGAGTTAAAAACATGGATCTTCTGCCATCGCTGGATCGTATTAATGTCAACTTGCTTAATCAGCTGATGAGACCTAGATTTTTGATCGATCGCTCGTAGCAAGCTAATTTTTTCATCAAGAGGTACGTGTTGGTCGAGTCCTCGAAGAATGGTTTGCCGATCAGGGTTTTGCGCTAGGGTAAAATCTTGGGGCACGACGGCGCGAGGATCTCTTCGGTCCTGAGCACAAAGCACATCAATAATCCGAAGAAGCTCTTCTTTATCGTCCAGGTTCGTGTAGCCGTATACAGCCTTGGTTCCAAACACCACCCGCAGTCCAATGCCATAGTCAGTGCCAGTTCTGATGTCTTTGACCTTCTGATCAACATAGGACACGGCCTCACCGACATTTCGCTCCACGAAGATATCAACAAAATCAGCTCCGTGAGCCATCCCTGCATCAATGACAGATTTTGCCACCTGACTATCAAGCATGGATACTCCTTTCACAATGAATTGATAGGGGTTCCCCACTATATCAAACCAAACAGTAAAAGCCTCCTTAAAAAGGAGGCTTTTACTGTTGAAATCGCTTATCCTAGATAGTTCAGCTTAGTTGACTGCTGCCTCCGCGATGGGAGAGGCAGTAACTGAAAAAATAGCAGTGCCAGTTAGAGCTACCACTTCGCCAACTGCTGCTTGAGTACTCTGGTCCAGCCAGACTCCGAGAGATGAGATTGTACCAACATCATTGATTGGCACGTCAGCAACGTTCCATGTCCAAACGCCTTCACTTTGATTAAGAAGAGCAAAGCGGTTATCGGAAGTTGCAAACCAATATCCACCTTGGACCGTTTCTCCTGCTGCAATGATAGTTCCGGTTGCTGCTGTAGGCAGCGTTGCTTCGAACTCATAGGCGGAAGTCAAGCCGTCTTTAACAGCAAACACAGCAAGGTGAGTCGCCATGTGTAGTATCAGAGTAGTTTTAGTGGCTCCGATCACGCGAAGCTGGCTGCGATCACCGGCAAGTTTCGTAATGTCGAAGTTATGAAGAACGACCTGATTGGGATCTGCTTCTCCTTCAGCGAGAAACTTTCGCTTTGATATTCGCTCAGCGTCCACCAACCAGAAATCTTCTGAATCGAGCGTATACATCTCACGATCACTGGGAGGCGTAATCTTTGGAAGGATAGGCACCAGACTCGTTTCCCCGGAGACACCATAGCTCCAGGCAAAGCCATCCTTGCCGAAGAATACCGTTTGGTCCTGATCGATCCGCGACACAAGAGCAATATTAGCAAAGTCTTCCGCAGCGTAGGCATCGCTGTTTGCAGCTTGCTGCAGTGCGATCCCTGAAAAATTCACAACGTCGTCACTAACGATCGCATCCTGCCTAATGTCGGAGTCCGTATCGACCACGGAATTCTCGTCATCGACGACCGCAGCCTCGACTTTCTCCCTTTTATCGACCGCCTCTTGCTCCGCCTGATTACACCCCCAAGCGGACATCGAGCAGATCAAGATGCCTACAGATACTCTCATTCCTAGTCCTCACATTTAGCTCATGACTCCGGTCCCCAAAGAATCGGAGCCTCATGTTGATGACGTAACTCGGTTTAACCCGAGGCTTTTTTTCGCCATGGTACCAATCTACGTTTCGGACTTGTGAGAGCCAAAGTTTAGGATTCAATTGAGAAAGGCCTGGGTGGAAAAAAAATGCTGTAATTATAGAGGTTAATATAAAAGCACGGCGACCCTATCGGCCACCTTTCAAGGGGCTCTCAGCGAAGCCGCACCCCTTTGTTCCGACGGCCACGAGGCTTCACATAGGGCAGCATAAAGCCTGCTAAGCCCCCCAAACTAATAGCAAATAGCCCTAGCTTGATGCCCTCATTGCGTTGGTTCGACTGAAGACGAACATTTTCGCGACGCAGTTCCTGAACATCTTGGGCCAGCTTGTCTTTTTCGGCTTTGAGACGCTTATTTGCCTCAAAAAGCTCGATCGAATTGGATGATATGTTTTTAATATCGTCCAGCCTGGCCTCTAGGTTGCTCTCCTTGCCCTTGAGCTGCTTATTTTCCGAGATCGCAAGTTTAAGTTTGGCCTTGAGTTCTTCAACCGTGTCCTTCAGAGGCTCTTGCTGACTTTGCAGTTTCTCGAACTTACTCTCTAATTGAGACAGCTTGTATTTGGCAATCGGCTCGTCCTCCAAATACCGGGTTTTTACCCAACCCTCGGTGCTGTCTTGTCCTACCAATCGAATCTTTGCGAAATCTGAGTCGCTTTTGTCACGCTCCACGATCGTAACTGCCGTGCCACTTTTCAGATGGCGTATCACGCGGCCTGCATTCTTACTCTGAGTTTTTAGAGGGATATAGAGTGTGTCTGAAACATATTTGGTTGCTCCCAGCAGTGAAAAGCTCACCCAAATAAGACTCGTTAGGACCACTGCATTTCCGGCAAAGCACCTCATCCCGTCCTCCTTTTCGATTCCTTAATCTTTTAAAATCCTATGATGTTTCCCCCATAAAAAAAAGCCCATATCGAACAATTGTACAACTGCTAAGCGTTCAAGATCCCTAAATCTATCAGATATTTGTCATATTTTTCTAAAGTTTTTAAGCAGTTTTTCCGATAAAGAACCCAGCGAAACCTAAATATCGAATTGCTTGTTGTACACCGTAGATCGGGAGGCTCATGTCGTGCACCTATTTCTGCTATTTGCACTTCTATATCCGCAGCTCAGCCTTGCTTCAACCCAAAGGCCATTGTCTGCATTGCGAATTAAACTTCATCAAAGCTCTGAAGGCATTCGAAGCAAACTTGACGAGTCAAAAAGAGCCTTCGAGGCGACTGTCCACGAAAGGTTTCTCCATAGCGAGTCTGTAGAGGAGCGACTCAAAGCAGCCATTTTCTTGGGAACCCTTTACAAAGGGCAGAACACGAGGCTATCACAGCAGTACTTAGCAACGGCAGCCTTGCTTCAGGACCCCTTTAAGACCTCTGAGTTCCGTGAAATGATTGCGCTTGCACGAGCGGAAAATGCCGCAGAGTATCAATTCAACCAGGAATCCATCGAGCTGATCAAAAGTCTTCTAAAAAGGAGTAAAAAGCTCCCATGGAGGATGGTCAAAAGTGGTTTCGAAACCGTGATGGACTACTACCATTCGCAGCAAGACCCTATGACATTTTTAGAGGTGTTTAAGGATTACTACCACAGTTTACCGAATTTCGTGCTAGATAGTCGGTACCTACAGATGGCGGCAATGGTTTTAAAGGAGCGGAAAGAATATTACTACCCGAGTTACAAACGAGTTCTTGAAGTCCTAGCCTCCTGGTACCCCTTGAATGGGGAAGCCGAGTGGGCCCTGAACCAGCTAGATACTCTGGCACAGGAGGGGCGCTATAGATTCAAGCTCGGCTATCTTAGAAAGCTATATCTGAATGGAACGATCAGCCAAGAGGCTCGGCAAAAGATCTTAGGTATCATTCGTCGTCCAATTCTAAAGGACAACAAGAAGACACCTCGCCGCATGGACAACTTAGAACTCGTGAAATTCTTTGTTCGCATTCGTGAATATGGGGAAGCCCTTGCTCTGGCAAAGACGACCTTCGAATCTAGCCAGAGCCAGTACCAACGCTGGCTGGCTGAGCAATGGATCGCATTCATCCATGGTCGGATGGGAAACCATGAGACAGCCATTGCAATGTATGAACGGTCGCTTATCCTAGAGAATAGGCCGAATACGTTCTTCATTGAAAACTACGCTGAAAATCTCATGAAAAACCAGCGTCACGTCCAAGCTGCTAGTAAATATCTAAAAGCGCTAAAAAAGAAGAATCATTATCGTTTGCGGTGGTATGCCTTCTGGAATAGCTATGCAGGAAAGATGAATCAAGATGCGCTCGACATTATCAATGGACCTGAGCGAGTCTTTAACTCATATCCCCTAAATGACAAGGCGAATGAGTATTGGAACGGTAAAATCAACTTGCAGCAAGGCAAGCAAATCGATGCCATTCGAAACTTCAAGGACGTTGTGTCTGATCATCAGCACAGTTACTACAGCACGATGATTAAAATCCAATATCAAGATATAACTCCAGTTTCCCAACATCCCATTGTATCTAGAAAGCTTCATGACGAGCATTTACCTTTTGGAGAAAGTGATCTAAAGCTCGCCTTAGACTGGGGGTTCGCTCCCCAAGCTGTAGATTTCAATGAGATTGAGGAAAGCCCGCTTCCAATTTTTGGAGCTGGCCCTCTGCCTTTAGCAATTAGCGTCACAAGCATCAGTACTAAAGAGCAAGAAGAGCGACTTAGAAAGTCTTATCCTCGCATCCTAGAAGACAAGGTTGGATTTATTGCGGAAGAGTTAGAACTCGACCCCTATATCCTGTACGCATTGATGAGAGCAGAAAGCTCGTTTAACCCAGTTGCAGTATCAAATGTGGGCGCTAGGGGGATCATGCAGATGATGCCCTACACGGCTGTCAAACTCTCTGAATTTGTTAATGACCAAAGGTTTTCCCTCGAAGAACTCAGTGACCCCGTTCACTCCATCTTCTATGGCGCTCTCTATTTCAAGTATTTACTAGAGATTTATAAGGGCAATCTTTTTGTCGCTATTGCAGCCTATAATGCTGGCCCTAAATCAGTTAACAGCTGGCTGGAAAGCTGCACACATTGCCAGGTTGATGATTTTGTCGAGTTAATCCCGTTTAAAGAAACGAGACTTTATGTAAAGAAAGTCATTAAAAACTACGCGACTTATAAAGATCTTTACGAAAGCCAACCGATTATGACTCAAATTCCAGAACTTCCTGTAGTTCCTGCAGAATTTGATTCTGAAGCATTTTAAAATCCGTTGATTTTCTCACCTACCGTGATAGGCTTCTGGATAACATTCCAGGAGCTTATTGATGTTCAGATTATGGCCTTTCGGTCTGTTGATCGCACTGCTTATTGGCTACGGTCATTGGCGCGAGAAACGCGCAAAGATGAAGGCTGGGCCACTTGTCACTGAGATAAGTATAAGAAACCCAGAACAAGTAAAACTGCTAGCCTTCGGTGATTATGGAACTGGCACCCAAGCCCAGAAAGATGTTTTCGATCTTGCTGAGACTTTATGCTTTGAAAAAAATATCGATGGAGTCCTGCTGCTGGGCGATAACATTTACATGGATGGAGTCGCCAGTGTTTCAGATCCCAAGTGGAAGTCCATCATTGAAAACTTCTTTGATCGACCCTGCCTATCTAAAATCCCACGGTATCCTGTCCTTGGCAACCATGACTATAAAGGCAACGCCGACGCTCAGATTGAATACTCAAGGCAGAACAGTCAATGGTACTTCCCCAATAGATTCTACTCTATAAAACTCGGCAAGCTGGTGGAGATCATCGCCCTCGATACAAATTATCCCGACCTTTGTTTTTCAGCTTCAGACTGTGTGGTAGACTTTCTTTGGCAAAGGCTACAAGAGTCTCAAGCACGGTGGAAGATTGCTTTGGGCCATCACCCTGTTGTAGGTTCAAGCTCTAAACACCCTATAAGTATTCAAGCTAAGCTTTTCCAACCTCTTCTTTGTCAGCTCGACGGATATCTGGCTGGTCACTCCCATCACCTAGAACACATAAAACCAAACGATTGCTCTGGAGACTTCTTTATCTCGGGAGCTGGTGGAGCTGAACTTTACCCCCCTGAACCTGGCCTTGAGACAAGCCGATTTGCAAAAGCCAGCCACGGTTTGCTATTTCTAGACATTGATGCTAGTGGAATTGAGTACAGCTTCTTCGATACAGATGGCAAACGACTTTATCGCTACTCGACACAGCAATTTGCACAAAAAAGCCAGGCTGAAACTGATGCCTACTAGTAACGATTCGATAAGGTGGTAATAAAACAACAACCTCACCTAAGAAAGATTTCTTCTAAATCTTATCGCTAGTTAATGTTTCTACAAGTATTATCCCCTTTTTATTGGCTGCTGTTTGGTGTAAAACACTTCTATCATTTCCTTACAAAATAGACTGAATTGACGAACGTTGCAGCGACAAGGTCTTCTTGCTATTGCGTACAAGTGGATCGCAAGTGGACACGACTTCAAGAGGCAGGATTTACTAGTGGCAGATCACATTAGAGATACCTATCACAAGACAAACTTTCTAGAACTTGGATACCTAGCCTTCCGACAAGGCTTTTTTAGGCATGGTAGACTTGTCAAGGTTTTTCATGAAGCAGGTCAACTTGTGGATGCAAGCGAACTATCAGACTTTCGGCCTCATATTGTTCGAATTCCCGACTTTCCTCTCAATGTGGAAGACAATCTAGACATAGTCCGTTGTATTGAACGCTTAAAGTCAAAGTCCCCTAAGATCATGACTTTGGGTTTAAATGCATCAGATGTTGTCAAGTACGCTATGGCAGAGAATCGAAACGTCAAAGAACTTCTAGAGTCTTACAAACAGGCTGGTCTCGACTATTTAGGAGGCAATGATTTTATCAATTGCGTTAGTAAATCTGCGAATGCGGCGTCCATGTGGTTCGAAGTTCACGAACTAGCTCATAGTATCGGACTACGTTCCGAAGTTTGTCTCTATCCCACACCGGATTTGGACTATGATACGCTTTGCGCCATATTCCATCGGATTGACCAATTGCAGGATCAGTATCGCGGCTTTAGTTATATAAGCTTTCCCGATCGTGGCCGCCTCAGAATGCAATTACGCTTAATTTCACTCGCGCGTTTACTAATACAGAACATTCACGACTTTAAAATTGTACTCAATTCAAAAAATACGATCTCATCTCAAGCAAAGCTTGGGTTTGGCATCAACCTCGTGGCCTGTGAACTAAGTGAGAACAATCAACTCAATCGACAAAACTTTGACACGATCATCAAAAAATCCCACCGAATCCCTGTTGACTTTGTGGAACATGCATTAAATGAACAAGAAGCGCAGAGCTTTAACTCGATGAAGCTTTATCGCCTCAAAAATAGTAGCAATCACGACTTAGACCACCTCAACGAAGTGATCACCCACAGCCCACTCCCCGCGATGGGGGTCAGTGTCGATCAGGCTTCCCATGACATCGAATTTACCGACTTCCACGCCCTAAGTATTGACACAATCCTGAGTGGTAAAGAATCCATTGCCATTCCTACAAACCGCAATATTGCTATTTGTTTCGGCTGTATGGATGATCAAAATTCAGTTTCACCATTTGGCCTAGAATCCTTAAAGGCTTTTCTGAAAGGTCGCGAAGGACAAGTACAACTGGTTGGCTTTCGAGGAATATGGGCCTTTTGCCAAGCATTAAAGATTAAATTGGAAGACTTTGCACCGATGATGCGTGACGCGGGAATAAGCGTCGTTTCAAGCTCAGAGTTAGAAACCGAAGCGTCGTTGACGACTAGTGAGATCATCAACCTTCACCGAATATTTCACAGCAACAATATCCGAACGGTTGCCAAACTAGAACTGGCAGCTCCTTACAACGGCACTGACACAGCCTTCTGGCAGCCATTCTTGCAACGCCTCCTTGCGTTTACAAGTCTGCACGAAGACACCGGGATGGTCGACGGAATTATTGTCCAGGAGTCGAGCAACTCGTTTATCTCCATCCAGGAGTACTTAAAGGCAGTATCCATCACTAGAATTGTAGCCCGCAACATTCAGAATATTATAACACCGATCAATCGGCTGTTCCGCGGCGTGATGCAACCAAAGATTACCACGGACAGAGAATTTAAGAACGTGGTGGACCTGCTACAAGCCTTTGGCGGCACTAAACTTGGGATCAAGAATGAGCCAGCAGGATCTGGCTCACCAGCAGAGGTCTATGAAAGTATCAGCTCTTCGTGAAGGTCGGCATCGGGGTAAACTTCTTCAGCTAAGAAAACTCTTTCACTTTCGATCATGTCTTCTAGAACTGTTTTGTACCAGACCCTCTTTGCACCATCCCATCGGTAAGCCCTAGCCTTCAGTTTATCTTTAGATTCAAATGGCGCTGCGGTCGCAAAAACCCGATATTCTTTCATAAATGACTTCCGAACCAGCTCTGCAAAATAAGGGCTCATCAACCTAAAGGTGGTGGCACAGTCGAATAGTGCTCTGTGAGCAAATGAGTTGACAAAGCCATGATCGGCAGCAAGGTAATTTAAGGCTCGGGTCTTGAAGCCATGTTTAGCCCAATCGATGTGTTTCATTGAACAAGCCCAGTGAGCATCCTCTAGCCCGGCAAGTTCTGCCCTTTTTTCTAAGAAGCTACGATCAAAATCAGCGTTGTGAGCAATGATGATAGAGCTTCTTTGGATCGCTGCTCGCACATAGACCCAATCTATTTTCTGTCCTTGAAGCATATAGTCGTCGAGTCCAGTAATCTTTTTTATCTCTTCGCTCAAAGCCTGCTTCGGATCTTCAACCGCACCGTACATATTCGTGATGGCAGGAACGGGTACGTCTTCTGATATCCTAAATTCGATAAGCCCGAGCTCGATAATTTTGTCTGTTTCTGGATCAATTCCTGTGGTTTCAAGGTCGATGATCAGTCCGGTATCCATATTCTGTCCTTTATAGGTCATATTGGCATTAAGTCGCATTTGTAATAGAATAGAGGTAGCTACAAGCAAAACACGTTTCTAAGCTGCACCCATTTCATAAGAGTACTCATGAGTACGGCAAAAAAAGTTGTTAAACAAGAACATTTAGACGTTCTTAAAGACCTAGATATTCAAACCTTTGAATCGCTTGTCGCGACGATTTCAAGCAACGAATACTTTCAGGCCTATGAAGTGGAGTATCCCACAGATGGAGTGTTGAGCCTCAGCTCTGGCCCCATCCACTTGGTTATTGTTGAAAAATCTGTTTGGAATGACAAGCAATCATTTCGACCATTCTTCGAACGTCGCCAGGACTCACATCTGTGCATCTGCCTCAGTTTTCTTGATAACGATGCTGACGTTTTGGATCTTGAACTCGATAGTGACCTACATGGTATAGGCCTCCCTGTTTCAGGCATCCAATTAGCCGTAACAATCGATAATCACTTCCGTCTACAGCAGGCCATCCACTCATCCACAACCGATAAAGAGAAGGTCGCCGAAACCTCTGAACACGTCAAATATGTCCTTAGAATTTCACGAGAACTCAATGGTATTCGAGATACCAATAAGCTTTTGTCACTCATTCTCCTAAAGGCCCGTGAAGTGACTAATGCTGACGCTGGCTCGATTTATGTGGTGGAGCGCCAGGATGGAAGCAATGATGGAGAAATCGTTTTCAAGGTGACACAGAATGAAACCGTCACCCAAGCACTTGACGAGTTTAGAATTCCCATTTCAGAAGGCTCTATCGTTGGTAATGCCGTGGTCAAAGAGCACAGCATCAATATTCCAGATTTGTACCATCTCGACCCCGACCCCGATAAGAACCCTTTCAAAGTAAAGCATGATCGCACTTGGGATGAAAAGATTGGCTATCAATGCCGCTCGATGCTGACTCTACCGATGTTTGATATTTCCCATCAGGTCATCGGCGTCATTCAGCTGATTAACCGGAAGAAAGACAATATTCCGAACTTGAAAAACCTAAAGGACTTTTCAGAGTTTGTTCTCCCTTTCGAGTCAGCTTCTGTAGAGTATGCAGAGATTGTTGCTCAGCAGGCTGGTATTGCCCTAGAAAACGCGCTGCTAACCCAGGAAAAGGAAGAGCTATTCGAAGGGTTTGTCCATGCCTCAGTTACTGCCATCGAGCAACGGGACCCGACAACTTCAGGTCATTCCAACCGCGTCGCTCAATTGACTCTTGGTATGGCACAGCTTCTAAACGATATCGACCATGGAAAGTTCGCATCGATTCGCTTTGATAAAAATCAGCTAAAAGAAATTGAATACGCTTCCTTGCTACACGATTTTGGTAAGCTGGGAGTACGAGAGCAAGTATTGACCAAAGCCAAGAAGCTTTATCCATGGGAGCTAGAGCTGGTTCTTGAGCGTTTTGATCATATTCGATCACGACATCAAATAGAATACCTAGAAGACACTATCAAGTACCTTCAGGATCAAAGAGCCTTCCCTCCTGGCTTCGGACCAGAAAATCTAAAACGATCCTACGAGCGAAAGCTTAACGAGCTACAAGAATTCCTTGAGTTCATCCTTAAATCGAACGAGCCGACAGTTCTAGAACAGGGTGGTTTCGAAAAGCTAAAAGACATTGCAAATCTTAGCTTTACCGATTGTCACAAAAAGCAGAAGCCCTTCTTAAAAGCCCGTGAACTAGAGGCTCTCTCTGTATCACGAGGCTCCTTAACAAGAGAAGAGTTTGCGGAGATTCAAAGTCACGTGAATCATACCTATGAGTTCCTTCGAAAAATTCCTTGGGGACGGGCTTTCTCAAATGTACCTCAGATTGCTGCCAAGCATCATGAAAAGCTCGATGGTTCAGGCTATCCAACCTCTGCGAGAGGCGGAGAGATTCCGGTGCAAACCCGGATCATGACGATCTCTGATATCTATGATGCTCTGACAGCGTCTGATCGCCCTTATAAAAAAGCTGTCCCAGTTGATCGAGCCCTAGATATTTTGAACATGGAAGTCAAAGCGGGCAAACTAGACTCGGATCTATTTAACATCTTTTTAGAATCAAAAGTTTACAACTCCACCATGTGAGCCTCATCTTCTAGATGTTGGATCGGTTTACTCGTGCTAGAATCGGGCCCATGACGACTTTGAATAAAGACATTCTCCTGCTCGCATATGCAAATGGCTTCTTCCCCATGCCCCATCCGCAAACTGAAGAGATTTGTTGGTTTAATCCAGATCCTAGAGCTATCATTCCCCTAGAACGCTTCCACCTTTCTCGCTCACTGAAACGATCCTTGCGCCGATATCAATTTGTACCCACCATCGATCAATGTTTCACTAGAGTGATGCAAGAGTGCGCTGCCCGGCAAGAAACATGGATCAATAACGAAATTGAGGCAGCCTATCATGAGCTACATATTGCTGGCCATGCACATTCGTTGGAAGTATGGCAAGATAATAATCTAGTAGGGGGGTTGTACGGCGTTGCACTGGGCCGCGCGTTCTTTGCTGAATCAAAGTTTCATCGCGTCACGGATGCCTCGAAAGCCGCTGTATATTTTCTTACAGAGCATTTAAAAATGCAGAACTTTCAACTTCTGGAAGTTCAGTTTCTAACCCCTCATCTATCCCGGCTCGGAGCGATCGAAATTCCTGCGAGCGAATACCAGAAACTCCTAAAGGACGCGATTGCCCAATCTGCCGACTTCACAGAGTTTCGATACCAATCTCCCTGGCTCACGAAAGAAAAGCCTTAACTAAAGGCTAAGTTATACCGATTCTTATGCAGCGTGACACGTTTCGCTGGATTAGTGCGCTGTTTTTTTTTACCATGGGGCATCCCGTTGCGGGAAACCCGGACATAAGTCGATTAATTTTAGGCACTTAGCCTGAATTTTTGTAAGTATAAATGACTATTTTATTACAGAGGAGTCTATGCCCGGAGTAAGATTAAGAGACGGAGACAACGTCGAGAGAGCACTCAAAGCTCTTAAAAAGCAAGTTGAGAAGGCAGGTACTATTGCTGAACTTAAAAAGCGTCAGCACTATGAGAAGCCATCGGTGAAACGAAAGAAAAAACTTGCAGCAGCTAAAAAGCGGCTCCTCAAGCAGCTTCGGATGATGAACTCCTAATTTCTGGAAATTATGTGAGCGAACAGATATTTACGAAGCCGATCACCATCGAGACGGTAGAAAAAAACTCCCGTTTCATTGGTTTCGGTTCCCCATGTGCCAACCAAGATGAATTCAATCAGTTCTTACAGGACCTTAAAAGTGAGTATCGGGACGCCTCCCACCACACCTTTGCCTATCACATTCGAGATCATGGCACGGCCCAAATTAGAGCTTCAGACGATGGAGAGCCATCTGGAACAGCCGGTAAGCCAATTCTGAATCACCTTCAAGGCAATCGACTGATTAACACGGCGATCGTCGTAGTTCGTTATTTCGGAGGAATCAAGCTCGGGGCAGGGGGCCTCGTGCGCGCTTACGGCAACTGTGCGCGGGAGGTGATTCAAGCCGCCCAGATCGAGCCCTATATCGAACAAGTTCCTATTGCATTTTCCCTGGCTTACGACCAGCAGCGGCATCTGGAGTACTGCCTTGAACGAGCCGGTGGCTCTGTGATCAGCACCGAATACACCCAGCACATGAAGTGCTGGGTACAGATTCCCAAAGATCACGTGGAAGATTTTCTCGGCCTTTTGGGTTTAGATCGCGACGAAGTTTCCTTTTGATCAAACCAAGGTAAGGGCAACGCGTACTGGGTTACCTTTGCTGGATTTTTTAGCTGAAGCTCTAGGTTTGATAGCAACAAGGCTGGTGAAATCGTGGAAACAGGAATCGTTCCCGACTCGGCGCCGCAATACCCGTTGTCGACATGATAATCCTTGCCTACTGCAACGATATTCGCCAGGCTGCTAAGGGGAGTACCAACAAAGTCTACACCCCGCACAAGGACTTCTCGACCTGTAGGATACACCTTGACTGCTGTCGTGATGTCACCAAGGAAGGCCTGGAAGTCATAAGCTTCTGTTTCCGTCTCACCCCCTTCCACTTCTAACAGGATAAACCCATAGGGAGCCTTCTTCTTCTTCACCAGCTGAATCAGTTGTTCTTTTAACTCAGCCCAATCTTTGCCATCATGACTCTCGATCACAAGGTTTCCCATCCTGCTAATAGGGCGCTCGTGAAAGTGATTGCGAGCATGTCCGTTACTTCGGTGCCGAGTCTTTTTTATAGGACTCCGTGTGGTTAAAAACCCCTTCAGCACACCTTTTTCCACTAAAAGCGACTTCTGCGGCGCTACTCCTTCATCATCGAACGGGTAGTGGCCAACAAGAGTATTTCCTGAAAAGGCACGGAGGGCTGGATCGTCATAAATCGTCAGACCCTCATGCATGATTTTCTGCCCGACGCGATCTTTGAACGTGCGACCTTCGTTTTCGGAGAGAAGCCGGTTGCCCTCTAAACGATGACCAACGACCTCGTGAATAAAAAGGCCCGCAGGTTTCGGCGCAAGTAGAACAGGCCCCGCAAAAGAGGTCATTTCATGACTCGATTCTAGCTGGTAGAGCGCCTCGACTTTCTCCTCGATCTGTCGCTTAAAAGTTTTCAGGTCTGGTAGCTCACTGATATCACAAGTGTGGGTCACGAGAGTATAGTCCTGATTCACCTTTTTGGTGTGATACCACATGTAGGCACTAAGACTGAATACCAGCTGCTGCCATACTCGCTCCACCCCCTCCGAACTAACGTAGATCTTTGTGACCACTTCAGCCGTGAACTCGCAAAACGAGCTTTTGATTTCTGGGTATTTTTTAAATACCAAGCTAGCCTTTTTCACCAAGTTCTGAAAATGCTCGTAGTCAACTTTATGGGTCTTAATATGACTCAGATCAACCACTGCAGCGTGTTTTTCAAACGAAGGCATGGTTTTATTTTCATCTAGATAGCTCACGTCTCTGGACTTGCGTCCATGATAGGCTGAGACAGCTTCCCGATACTTTGCATCTGTCAAGCGCCAGAGGCCAAAGCGAATCGCATCTTCGCTATCTTCGACTGGCATTTCAATCAACTCGTAGGATTCATTTTCCGTGGAATTGTCGCTCAGCCCACCCTTTGTCACGTGATCGTAGCGATAATTACCAACGCGAACATCAGCATAGCAATTGCGCTTGTGATCTTTTTTTTCACTACACAAGGCTCCATAACGGCCCCAAACTTCGTACGACTCTACATCACGAAACAGGTAGCTGATAAAATATGGACGAGGATGACCTGGGGCCTTAAGCTCCCTCATCGAGCGCTTGAGTTCTTTTCCCAGCGCATCACGTACCTTGTTAACAGAAGCTTTTTTCATGAACTTTCCTTGATCGTGAGACGATAAAATACTAAGCCATAGCTTAAAATAGGAGACTAGACTCCATGTGCTACTCGATGTTGATCGAACAGGACCTTAAAAACCTCGAAATCGAATTTGACGCTGAAGTAGATCAAGATGCCTTCTCTCGGTACGCGTCTATGACTCAACGAGACTCTAAGAAGTACAAGATCATCGCAGAGAATCCGCGGATCTATCCAAATTACTTTGCTCCTATTGTTACCATGAGGCGGGGCAAACGGATCGTCACTCCCATGAGGTATCGCGTTCGACCCAGCGGCTCACAATCAGAAGTACCAAGTAAATACAACATGTTCAATGCTCGAATTGACTCTCTTCTTAATCGGAAAAGTTGGCGGCCCCTGATTATGAAACAGCACGGCATTGTGATGGTACAAAGCTTTTTTGAGTGGGTCACAAGCAAGGGTAAAAAAGAAGTGATTCAAATAAGTCCCAGTTCCAAAACATTTATGGCAGTTCCAGTGATTTACGACCGCTGGGTATCCCCTGATGGTGGGGAGGGCTACGCCTCATTTGCTGTGATTACGCGGGCCCCTCCTCCAGAGGTCATAGCAGCAGGGCACGATCGCTGCCCCGTATGGCTGAGCCGCAGCCTCTACAAGCCCTGGCTTGAACCTACTGGCATGGCGGAAGATTTGATTGCAAAGATAGACCAAGAGAATCCAGAGCCCCTCGATTCTCAAGCTGCCACTCCTTAGATAGTTCCCAACATCAGTTCTCGATATATTTATCGATAGTGATTGTAATATCTTGGGTGCCAAGGGCGACTCCAGAGGCTTCCCCGGTAAGGTCTCCTGGCTGATCTCGACCAGCATTACCATCAAGATCCAAGCGGGCTTTAACTCTAAGCTTATAAGGAGGTGGTTGGTTCTCTCTCATCACCATAAGGCGCTCCTTAGTCACAAAGAATGGCAGGCTACCACCGGCTTCTGGCGCCTGATCCAGGCGGAGCTTCATAGCCCCATAGGGCATTGGCATCGGGCTTTCTTCATCGTAAACCACAACAAATAAAGTACTAATATTACTATTAATTTTATCAGAAAAGGACTCTGGAATGACCACCTCACCAGACACGTAAATATTCGATTTTTCACCGAAGTTCATGGCCGCCACCACCGACAAAATCGCCACAAAACCAACGACCAGTGTGCCAATCAACGCTATTTTCTTCATTCTATCCCCACGAAAATCACAACTGAATTGTTTCAAGGTGCGAAATATCGAACACTTAGGCAAAGTGCCCGCAACTCGCCAACCAAGAATATACTCCACTCTGGATATTATGCCAATAAGATCAGCAATTTATCAGAGTTCGCTGAGCCCAGACTTCCCTGCGAAAAGCTAACTATCTATTATAATTCATGATACAAAAAAAATTTGTCAATCCTATCATTTCTTATTGACATACATACCATATCGACGTATAAACAACCTATCAACGCCATATTGGCGTTAATGAGTTTGAAGATAAATCTGCAAATTGCTGTTAAGGAATAAATAGATGAAGTTGATTTTTTGCTTATCCACACTCGTACTATTCAACGTTGCCTGCGGTTCTGCTTCTTTCACTGGCTCAAAAGGTCGTGGTAATAGCGGTAACGAAGTTCCTCCTGAAGTTGTCTGTAGTGACAAGGATGGTTGCGAAACCCCTGAAACTCCAACAACTGAAACCCCTGGAACACCAGCTTGCGATACAGCAGACTGCCCAGTAGAAGGCCCCAACACTCCTGAAGGCCCAAGTAAGCCTGAAGAGCCAGGACCTGAGACGCCGGTTGAGTGTACTGTCGATAATAGCGGTGATGACTTCATCGAAGAAGACTGTGTTGAGACTTGTGAGGATGGTGAGTCTTGTGACAACCCAGGCCAGAACGATGATCCTTCACAGAATGACGACCCTTCACAAAGCGAAGATGAGTACTAATACTCAGAGTTCTTTATAAGCCATGACATGCTGAACATTCCTATTGGGCCGCTCTTCAACAAGAGTCGGCCCATTTTTAAGTCTTCATAATTAATACCTTTAAATTACGACCTAGGGAAACTGCTAAATGAATTTAAGATGTCACCGATTCTGTTCCTAAGGGGCTAAAAAGTTCAATAGGGTTTCCATGGGAAAACATTACAAAATATCAGAAGCGACCCGTCGCCGTTGTCATATTTTCGAGGTAGCACCGGAAGACCAGCATCGCTTCACCATCATCAGCCTTGAGCTTTTCCACTACCTATTCGAAGTGAAGCACATTGACTTCAGTATCTATTTCCGCGTTGGCAACACCATGATCGAATATATCACCCAGAGAGAATTCTCCCATGAGTTGGTCAACAACATCATAAAATCGCGAAATAAAGAGTACGATGATCTAGATATATGTCTCGAAACGAAGGACATGCCTCACTTCAATGGCATCATAAACAATGTCAGAAACAAAAAAATTCATAACCTTCTGCAAAAAGACCCACATCTCGACCCTGACACCCTCAAGCTGTTTAGTAACCTCTCTGCCGCCAGCCAAATGGTTGTCAAAGGTGGTATCGATCAAAAGGTAGCGACCTTTGCCAAGGAAACTGCTAGCCAGGTGATTGATAACCTCATGGAATCTGAGATTGCCATTGGTACCTTAAGTCGCATGGTTCTCGCTGATCCGACCTTGTACGATCACTCAGCATCAGTGGCCATGATCGCTGGTGTCATTGCTCAAAAGCTTCTGAAAAAACCGAAAGAGATTTCTGAAAAGGTCGCCCTAGGAGGACTGTATCATGACGTGGGAAAAACCTGTGTACCTTGCTATATCCTAAACAAGCCAGGCTCTTTTACCCCAGAAGAATTTGAAATTATGAAGACTCATACGACTCTGGGCTACGAGGAGTTACTGAAGGCAATTGACCAAGGGGCTCCCATCGAACAGGATGTCGCTCGGGTCGCCCACGAACATCACGAAAAATTCAAAGGCGGTGGCTACCCATGCGACAAGCATGGTCGCCTTGAAGAGCATGATCATGGCATCCATGAATATGCTCGAATTGTGACGATTGCCGACGTTTATTCCGCCCTTCTCATGAAACGAGTCTACAAAGAAGCCTTTTCCCAAGAGAAAGCTCTTTCAATCATGCAGAAAGCTTCAGAACAGTCTTACGATCCAATAATCTGGGGGATGTTCGAAAACAATGTCCAACGATCCCTAAAGTTCTACGATCTCCTAGAAAAGCGAATTGAGGACAAAAGCAAAATCATCGATATGGATGAGAAAAAGAAAAAAGATAAGGCTCAGAAATCCAGGAAATCGAGCTAAATTTTTGGCTCTCACGACGTCAGTAAAATCCACACTCCAACAACAATAAATAAGCTACCTGAAAGCCACTTCATAACGGAAGGCTTGATAAACTCTCCTAGCAATGAGCCAGCAATGACTCCTAGAGTTCCCGCAAGGGCTAGACCCAAGACAACGCCAAGAAGAACAGATAGTTTACTGCTTGATCCTGCTGATGCTGCAATGGCAGCAAATTGAGTTTTGTCGCCAAGCTCGGCGATGAAAATTGCTCCGAATGTCGTGAGAAACACTTTCCAATCCATAGCGCTTTCCGTCTTGCAAAAGATTGCAAAAAATTTGAAATTATCGTTTCTGCACTTGAATTGGTGGAAATAACAACAGTTTTCTTCCTATTGTTCCTGGCCTTTCGTTGCTCTTCATCGTCAGACAGGCTTGTCCCCAAACAGTGCGAACCAACCCAGAAAGTGTCTACTTGCTAAATATTTTTCAAGGCATAAAATCATATCTGAACAAAATACTAGCTGGTGGGCAACTGTGAACAAGCATAACAAAACGGCGGGAATTCTATTTCTCGATGATTCTCTCCCCGTCTTAGAGATGATGTCAAGGCACGTAGAGAAGTGGGGGTATACAGCCTATCGCGCAAAAAATGCGCAAAAAGCTCTGAGTTTAGTGAAAGAGAACCCTGATATTAAGGTCTGCTTTATTGATCTCAATCTTGGTGCCAATGAGACCAATGGATTCTATGTAATAAGAGATTTAAGAGCCCAATCTGATCCCAATAGGAACTTAAAAGTTGTTCTTTTAACGGCTGCTGCATCGAAGAATATTGGTGAGATAGCCAGCTCCTTAGGGGCAGACTCATACCTTACAAAGCCAATCGGCTCAGGAAAGCTCAGAGGTATCATAGAAAGCTTTCTAGCCGAAGGATAGGTTTTTCTTACGTACCTAGAGTCATGCAACCTGAGCCAGCTCTATTCCACTGAATAGAAGTTTCCTGCTAAGCATATTAAGAGAGTGTCACCATTCAGTAAGGCAATCTCCCCTGGAGTAAAAGTCTCCTCATTTGCAGAACAATTTTCTCCTTCTTTCCCTACAAATCGAAAATTTGGGCTAAAACAGCGGAATATTTCTCCGTTGTAGGAAATTCTTGCGCCCGCATCATACTTTTTATCACCAATAGTACAGCCATTGGGCTCCGCATCATTACTAGAACTATCTTCCTTCGGTTCCTCAAGTTCGTTCTTAAGGTTGTCAATATTAGCCTGTAAGATCTTATTTTCATCTTCGATCTTATCTATGGCATCGGATTTCTCGTCGATTTCCTTTTGGCTTTCAGCTAACTCTTCTTTTAGTTTACCTAGCGATTCTTCAAGATCTTTCTCGTCGGAGAGAAGATCATTTTGAAGGGAATCTACTTTGGCTTTCATCGCTTCATTGGCTTCTAATGCAGCTTCTAGGCGTTGCTCAAGTTTGGATATGTCGCCCTCACCTTGAGCTGCATCCGTAGGATTCTCATCAGTGACCGTAGTATCTAGGGGCCTATTTTGGTTTGACTGACTTCTCTTACAGCCCATCATTGTAGTGATACATAAAAAAATAACAAGTAGACTTCCTGCTTTCATGCCTGTGCTCCTTTGCTACGTCCATCGATAATCTGCAAAAACAAAAATGCAACTCTTAAGCCAATAATTCTGATTTTCAGGCTGCGATATATATTGTTGTAAACACGAAGGTTTTGGTATTTTTAAAAAAATATCTTACATAGAGACTGATCTAGATCTTTAACATCCCAGATATCGATTTCTAGTAATTTGCCGCAGTTAGCGCTGGATTGCTATTAATTACAACGTGTTTCGGCAATGGCATCAACCATGGTTAGCGATCGGCGTACTTGTGTTAATTGAAAAATATCAAAGGATTGACGGATGCTTCGCGTTCTGTCTTGGATACTAGTGCCTAGCCAAGTTGAATTCTTTTGGCTAGGCAACAAGGAGCGAGCAATGAGACAGTACGTGCTGGCTACGGTGATAAGCGAGTGACGAGGTCAACAACGCGAGGCTTCAAATCGACTAGGCACTCGATTTAGGGGAAGCTTAAAGACATTACATCAAAGGAGTTGCCGATATGATACTGGCAACTCCTTTAAAGAGCATTCCTATATGCTAGGTTTGATCACTCGTGGTTTCGTTTGCACACCATCTACGAAGTGATACAGCTGGTTGACTACCCCAGTTTGTAGGAGCTGAATGACTGAATCTCCATTATTGCCATTAAGCCCTAGATAAAGCTCTTTCACATTCCCTGTTACATTAACAGTCACATTGTTATCATTACCATTGACCCAAAGACAAACCTTATTGATCTGCGCTGCTGAGTTAAGGTTGATTGTCACTTCGTTCTCGTTGCCATTGACTAGTATATTCTCATACTTACTCACGTTAAAAACTGGGTTCCCGTTATTATCATTGAAACTTTGGGTGTACTCATCTCCCTCTGCAGCCGAGCATTCGGAATTTTGAATCGGAAGATTCACCTCTTCCACTTGCCTTACCTCCTCTTGAGGCAAGTCTATCACTGAGTCAGGACCAGCGGGAATTGAGTCTGGTGACGTCCCACCGTTTTCGGGAAGCTTGGCCTCTAAGTTGGACCCTTTACTAGCTTCCTTGTTACTTCCGCCACTTTGAAATTGATTTTCTCCACAGGAGCAGATCAAACCTAGGATCAAGTTTGAAAGAATGAACGATCGTTTCATAATGCGGTCCCTCTAAATAGTTACTTATTGCATGCTCGCTATAATTTCGATTGGTCTTGTTGCTTTTCGTCTTTTGATACTAGATTATTAACACTACTACGATTACTCTATGAGTTACCAGGCGTTAAAGGTGACTATTATTCGAACGCCTAGATGTAAGTATGCGACTTCTTTTTATAAATCTTACTCGCGATCAAGAAACATGGGAGTGTTTCCCGTGACTAAGCTAGGAGAAATATTACTTATGGTAGCCATAAATAGAATCCGAACTAGCGTCGTCGTAGTCCATAATAATGCTATCCTAGGCTTCACGGGGGAGGACCCATATAGTGGAAAAAACTACTTTTTTATTCCTGGCGGAAAGATTGAGGCAGGTGAAACCCCTTCTCAAGCAGCCATTCGTGAGACCCTAGAGGAAACCGGCTATAACATAGAAATCGACGTGGAATCTGAGAAGGTAGAAAATTACGATTTTAAGTGGAACGATCAGATCTATACTTGTCAAACAAGGTTCTTTCGGGGCTATCTCCAATCAACCAAAGCCCGAACTGTCGACGATGCTAGCTACCACAGGGGGGGTGTCTGGCTTCCCCTTAGTGAACTAGATGAAGCTTTGAGCTATCATAGAACGATACAACGAGTGGTGAAAGATCTTCTTTAGGGGGAGGCGAAGGATCAACACCCTCAGTCAAAAGGGTGCTGTTTTTCCAAAATGGTTGCAAGAATACTCGTTATTGGATTCCGGTCTATACTAAAACATCATCGATAGATTGCGTATCTCTGAGATTCAGTTGGCTAGATTCCATTTCAAACAACTTAGCGATCGTTGCAAGAACATTATCAGTACTCTGATTTTGACCTTGATAGTGAAAATTACCTTTTAGTTTGTTGCCCGCCTTCCCTATCAATAGAATAGGAAAATCTCTCGTGGAGTGTCTCAAAGCATGGCTCATCTCGGATGTAGCATAGATACAGGTGCTGTCGAGCAAGTTGCCATCACCCATAGCCTGGCTTCGTAGCTCCGTGGCAAGCGTATTAAGGTGCTCCATGACTGCTGTAGTCATTTGAGAAACTGTCCCTTGGGCATTAGGGTTATGGGTTGTCGAGTGATGATCTCCTGCTATTCCAGGAAACACCGTATTCGTCGCCCCTCCACTAAACTGAAATGAGATCACTTTACTTGTGCCACAGGAAAGAGCCAGAGTCGCAAGTTTCGCCATGATGTCATTCTTACCTTTGAGGGTCTCACCAGTAAGATCCATTTGAGGATCAATTTCACATTCCCCAAATTCACCATTAGCTTGCTTCTTCAGTTTCGATTCAATCTCGAAAATATTTTCTAAGTGAGCGTCAACTCTCTTTTGGTCTGACATTCCTAATATTTTCTTCAACTGCTTGGCATCTTCTTTTACAGCATCAATAACTCCGAGCGATAGCTCACTCTGAACTATAAGTGCCTTCTTCTCTTCTTCCGTTTTATTTATTCCTTGGAAGAGGTTTGCGAAAACCTGTTGTTGATCAAAAATGGGCTGAATCGGCGCTTGGTTCCGGTAGGAAATATTATTGAAAATTTGAATATTCTCGAAATAATGTTGCTGCGATACCCCTAACTGAATGCTCTTCTGAAGTGAGTTTCCCCCAATATGATCCGCAATAGCCTGATCAATAGTATTGTTTGGATGTGGTGAGCGGCCACTAAACTCTGAACCAGATAGGGCCGCGTAGATTCCTGACTCATGGGTTCCATTTCCCGAGCGACCATTAATACCAGATAGAACTGTCAAGTACTCCTGGTTTGCAGCGAATGGCATAAGGTTTGGGGAAAGCTGAAACTGTGCTCCTGCCTGCTGCGGGAAAAAGTCTTCGGGTATAATACCATTGCCCCAGAACCACAAGATGAAGTTATACGGTAGATTAGCTCCATTAGCCAACGCATCTCCATCGTTATTCAACAGTATGTCTAGCAATGGTAGGGCAACGGTCAATTGCACCCCCATCTTCGTTGTACCAGCCAGAAACCTGCGTCTAGTAAGATCTTTTAGGATCATGATTTTTGCTCCTCATTGATTTTGTTGGCAATCTCTTTTGCGATTTCGCTAATGAGGTCTTTCAAAGTATAGGATGATTTCTCTGATTTTTTTGTCAGTGCCTTGATCCATTCATCGGAGTTGGAATCAGGCTCTAGTCCTGTTGCTATCGCAAGCATCTTTTTAACCAAACAAGATCTTGATTCCGGCTTTTTGGATAGCTCCTTCATCAAATCTGCTGGCCCGTCGAAGCTAACATCATCAAAGCTATCTTTTGTTATAATAGGAAATCCGTTTTCTTGATTCCTAAACCTTCCCTCCTGATCAAAAACTTCAAACGCCAAACCGATTGGATCCATTTTCTTGTGGCATATTGCACATGCTTCCTGGGTCCCATGAACTTCAAGGCGATCTCTCATAGTATTAAATTCGTCCCCTTCAGGGAGAACCACCTCTTCATCACTCGGTGGTGGAGGAATGGTTTCACACATAAAGCTTTCCAATATGAAACTACCTCTTAAAGTCGGAGACGTTTTATCTACATGAGCCAAAAGTTTCATGAAACCAGGAAGTGTCGCAATACCAAGCCTATTTTGGTTCTTAGGCAACGAGATAACTTCTGATGTACCGGCAATCGTTTTACCGTAGAAATCCTCAAGAGGTTGTGTAATTCTTGTTTGGTCACCCAGATAAATATCATAGAACGAGCCATTAAGCATATTTAGGCTGATGAAATCATCGATTTCTCGCTCCATTGCAACGATAAGATCTCGGCTCGATGCTTGACTATCGGCAAGCTTTGCAAGTCGCGAAACTCCAAAGATCTCCCGAAAGATATTTTTAAACCTCTCTTCAAAATCCTTCGATGCAATCAGCTTGTCAACAAAACTATCGATAGATTCGCGGTCACTCAACTTTCCGCGTCTAGCTAGATCAAAAATTTCTTCGTCTATTACCTTATCTTTCAAAAATACGCTCAGAAACTGAGCAACCGAATAACTAGCATTTCCAACTAATGGTGAAAGGTAAAGAAACTTCGGTGACTGCAAAAAGTAGGCAAGTCCTTGGCTGATGCCATCGCAAAGATTTTGATTCTCTTTTCCGATGACATCCCGAACGATCTGATTATAGCGACTCATCTCAACCTCAGTTAAAGGCCTTCTAAAGAGCTTCTCGCCAACCTGTTTGCCCGTACGCACCGCGCATTCATCAAACTGACTTTTAATACAGTCGCATTGAGACTGAAAACTCTGTGTTCCAGTGTATTCTGCTGTAATACTTAGCGCCTTGTTATGGAGTTCAGTTGATGATGCAATTGAAAAAATTGAAATCCCTGTACCAAGACTTGTCAATCCCCTTATTCTCGCTTCGTCTGAAGATTGTAGATCTGGCCTCATTCCAAACACTTCTTCAATTGCAGAAACAACCTGTTCCCGGCTAGCTTTACGTAGGGCATGAGGTTGAGGTATTGATAAGCCCTCGTCCTGATCCTTTACGGTAGCTTCGCCTTTTGATATAGGAAGTGGTTTAAAAGGGTTTCGACTACAGGCAAGTATCATAAAAACTACGGCCAAGCCTATTAGTAATCTTGATGTTTCATATAGTATTTTCATTGCTCCTCCGCGCTCAAAACTCTATTCCAAAGTGAAGACGAGCAATTCTTGATCCACAAGCATGACCTTTTAAAACAGAGATTTAGCGAGGGAGTCCACTGATTAAAGCCAACGATAGCAATCCAAAAAGATATCTATTATTAGGATGTTCTAATGGAAATGTTAACATTAGAGCAAAAAAATCAGCCCTACGCTCATTTTCATAGCTTGATCAAGCGCACGTGAATCATTGCTACTTCGATCACCTGCCTGTACTTGAGGCACAATTTTGTGACTCTACGACTCGACGTGTTAAAAAAATGATGCACTGGGAAGTTATGCTAGAAAACAAGTACTCTTTTAAAGTGATCGTGAGTGATTACTGAGAAATGTAAAAGAATCTCATTATAGAAACAGTGGCCCAATACCCCCTTGTGCAAAGAGTTAGTTTATGGGACATACTGAGAACCAGACATTGTAGGCTATCAGCTTCAATTCACGAGATGCTGAAGAAGAACGCGACATCTGAATAGATACAGAGAACACGGTGTATGCTGTCCTCTTTCAATAAAAAGAGCATTTCTCTGTTAAGTCTTGAAAATCGAAGGAAGAATCAGCACAGGACTACCAAGTTAAGTTCTCCTTCATTTTAATAGGCTTAGATGACTGAAACAGTCAACCACTCGATGGTACCCATTTTGCTAATCACTAGATGAAGTCTTCTTTTAGAAGGCGACACGTTTTAATCCCCATAAAGGTGTAATTGCTATGAAACATTTGAATCTGTTGTTGTTAAAGGGGTTTGTAGTCTCTGTAGTTTCTTGTGGCGGCGGTAGCGATGATGGCAGTAATCATGATCAAGGCCAATCTCCCACTACACCCGTTGCTTTGTTTGCAAATGCAAATTTCGAGGGCGAGTCACAAGAGTTTGAAATTGGCGAGTATACTTTTGCCAAATTATCAAAGGTCGGTGATAACAAAGCTTCTTCCATCAAAGTCCCTCCACATCTTACTGCGTACGTATGTGAGTACTCGACTGAGCTGGGAGCCTGCAAGATAATCAAAGATGACCAAGCAAACTTAGATGATCTAGATGATAAAATTTCTTATATTCGAGTCGTCTCTCGTGAGGATCAGATTCAGTTTCAAGAGAAAACATACGAATCAAAGTCATGCACCGCAGGTAAAAAGAGATCACTAGACGAAGATAAGTTTGTTATGTTTGATTCTTTGCTAACTTACCCAGCGGGAAGTTTTTCTATCAATGGAGAAACAGCCGAAAATTCTCAGCGGTTCTTTGATACCATGCTATTATCAGCGCGCAGGGCTAGGGATACAATAAATGAACTGAATATCTTGTCTCCCTATTTATCTAGAGCATTACTAGAAGAGAAGAAGGTAGAGCTGGGATACTTTGATCCCGCTCCCTTCTTAAGATCCCCGGATGATAAGACTGTAGAAGTCGCTGGCGGCTTTTTGCTCTATGAATCAAGAGAATCAAGTCAACGTTTTAGGGGTAGACTTAGCCACCTTTGGGAAGGTAGTTTTATTCACTATAGCAGCAGCTTTGAAAAGTTGGAATATCAGTGGCATAGGGATGATGATGGCACTGAAACGTTCACCATGAAGCAAGGCGACAAGGATTTATTCACTCTCAAAGAGACTTCAAATTGCAGTGGATCTTTAACCTATGTTAACGAAGATAGCAGCACCTCCACAGTCGACTGGAATGTTGTAAGCGATCAGATAGAAGCTAGCTTGCGGCCAACGAACTAGATGCCCGCATTCTATTTAAAGGCTCCTGCCATTTGGCTAAGGGCCTTTTTTCTAATGATTACGGAGCTTCGATAGACGTATCTTTCCACCTGTGGACATTATTTTCCTACTTCTACCGACATTTCACCTTGATTGAGACTTTTCGATCATCACCTTTGAATTGGAAGCTCGTGCGGCCAATTTCTTCGCCTCTGGAAAAGGATTCCAAGCTAGCAACATACCAATCTTTCTTGAGGTATACTTTGGCTGAAAAAGTCTTTTTTTGCAGTTGTTGCGCGAACAGTTGCTTATCTTTGCTATGTATCTGAAACTCAAGATCAGAGTAAATAGTGGGTGTCTGACAGTGGGCATCAAGCAACTCTAATGTCAACTCAGCATCGAACATTTGTCCAACCCATTGCTCAACATGCTCTAATTGATCAGAAGGAGCTTCTTTATAGGGATCAGTGATTTGCTTTTTATAAGTCGGATTTCCTGTGTACCAAGTCCAGCAAGAGGTTTGAAATAGAAGAGCAATCATACCAAGAGTAAGACGAATCATAGAACTAATTCCCCAGTAAATATAGCAATATCCCCTATCCAAGCTCAGAAAACAATCGTATCGATACCTTTGGGATATTTTTTAGTTGGTCTAATCGGAAGTTTTTTCAATAAATTTAAGGGCTATTGCAGGACAAAGGCATGTTTTTAGCAGGTTGCCTAAACTCTCAGCTGCATGCCTTCCCCCCTGGAATCGCGAAAGTACAGCCACCTACTTTGTTCACTCACAGGACCTTTAAAAACTCTTTTTGACGCACTTTATCGAAATAGTCGCAATAAATTGACAAATCCGGGGTCACAATACATAAGTCTTAAAGCAAACTCTCATGCAGGAGAACTCGGGTGAAAAAACAGTCTAAGTCTGCTCCAAGTCCCTTGCCGAAGGTCATGAAGTATGGTGGTTTTCTGGCAGTATTTTTATTGCTTATTACCCAGGACAAACTTTCTACCCACCTGAGCTACCCCATGAATCTCATGGAATATGAACTAGACCCGAGCCACTGCGCTTTAACTGCCTTAGGTTTGTTGTTTGTCTATGATTTGAGTCAGAGGCGTTAGCTTAAGGAAACCCCGCGAAAGACCCGGTTTTAAGATTGATTAGGATCGCGGCTTAAATCCCATCTTACACTTCAGACACGAGTTTTCCTCGCGTCCGCAGCTTGGACAGATGCGGATCACATTGGGATCAGATGCGTCCCGTTCAGAGTCTTTTGGAAAGCTCTTCTTTTCTTTCTTATCTGGAAAAAGGAAGAGAGTGATGTGCTTCACCGCAAAGTAAAAGAGCACAAATGGCGCTAAGACCTTGGCTACTGAAAGAATGGCTGGCAGGCCGCCGCGAGATGCAAAGAAGACCAAAAATGCGGCAAGAGCAGCCGTTACCCACCAATTCAAAATCTAAACCTCGCTTGTTTGTTGCGGACGGGTCACGTAAGCAAGGCCAAAACATGCAAGCAACATGACCAGAGCTGCTACCCAACCATACATCCAAAACTGAGAGCGGCCGACATGCACCCCTTGGACTTCGACGCTAATCGTATCCCCGGCTTTAAGGTCGTAGAAGTGATACTTGTCATAGCGCTCGCCGGAGGTTCGCTTATTGGTGACCATCCCCTCACCAACGACGGTCACATCACCAGAAGTCATTAAGGAAAGCTCACCAACATCCATCGGCATCGTCAGTGTAAGCTTACCGCTACCACTGCTAGCAGGCGTCTTAAAACCGATGGTGTGGACGTTATCACCTGGTTTAAAGGCTTTGGTGAATTCCACACCACCCTTCTCGCCAAGGCTGAACTGAATCCCTTGAAAGCCTTCTTGAGCCTGCCAATCAACAGTTTCTTCTGGGAGAGCTACTTTGAAATTGGCAGTAGTTTCGTCTTCATTGTCATTTCTCACCATAAACATATACTGGCCCCAAACCGCATCAACGCCACCATGAAGCACGTAGATGAACTTGGGAACAACGGCTACGTCTGCCATCGCCAGGCCGCTGAGGGCCCAAATGATGAAAGCTTGCAACAATCGCATTGATTAGGCCCCTTTTTCTGATTGGAGAGTCTGAAGGTGTTTGAGGTAGTCGAGGCGTCTAGCAGCATCGATATAGCGAGTGGTCAAGAACCGCTTTCGACTTTGCCACACTCCCTCGCTGATAAGCTTCTTACGATGCGCCTCTTCATCTTCAAGATAGCGCTTCAGCAATGACTGCTTGATAGCCTCCAGTTTTTCAATGGAGTTCACCGATGAAGCATCTTGCAGTCTTTGTCCCCTAGCTATAAAAAAGGGCAAAATCAAGAATGCTACCAAAATGACGACAACAATAATTGCGAGTCCCATGATTACCCCTTACTCATCCGTTCCAGAGCCGACTTCATTTCTTCCACAATCTTCTCATCCGATCGCACGCCGAAAGTGTCAACCGTCACCTTTTTCCGCCATACACTGGCCCAGATTATGATGGGACCAAGAAACAACATAGCGATAGGTACAATCCAAGCCACTATGTTGAAACCTTCTTTGGGAGGCTCGCGCAAGATCCAAGGCCCATAGCGCTCGACGAAGAACTCAAGGATCTCATCCTTCGATCGGCCCTTCTCCATCTGCTCTTTGACCTGGTCCTTGATCTGCACCGAAAATTTTGCATCTGAATCCAGAACACTGAGGCCAGTACAAGTAGGGCAGCGAAGTTCACCAGCAACATCTTTAAAGTTCAAGTCATTGTCACTTAATTGAGACTCTTGTCCGAAAGCGAGAGACGCCACGAACCACACACTAAGAAGCAGTTTCTTCATGCCTTTACCTCCCAGTTACCAGCAACAACATCTCGGGATTTGTTACCTCGATATAGATCGAATAGGCCGATGAAACCTCCCACGCACATGATCGTAATCGCCCACCACACCATGCGAACAGTAGGATTGATGTTGATTGCAAAGGTCACTTGCTTGCCTGAAGCTCGATCGAAATCCACAAGAACAAGATAGACATCGTTCCAGAAGTCTCCCTCGATGCCAATTTCATTAAATGTTTGGTCTGGCTTGGTTGGATAACGACTCTGTGCCGGCTCCACAGTTCCTATGAGTTGGCCATCTTTTTTCACTGTCACCGGAGTCCAGAACAAGGTGGCATTTTCATCTTTTTTGATCTGGACGCCCTGATCCAAAGTAAACTCGTAGCCAAAGAGCGCTGTAGTTTCACCTTCATTCAAGGTAACTTTTTTCTCAAGACCACGGTAGTTGCCGAGGAAGCCCATAATAGCAATCATGAGGCCCATGTGAGCTACGAAGGCACCTAGATAGGCAAGGTTTCGGTCGAAGAATAGCTTCATATTAAATCTGAGGTCTTTCAACTTCACATAGAAGTCTCCACACAGGCAGCCTATGGCCCAAGACGTCAGATAGAATCCTATCAGCTGGGCCCAAAGATTCCAGTTGGAGCGGGTGGCCATGACATCACCCATGTACACAAAGAAGGCGGTCAGAGGAATAGCAAAGACCACTGAGCCGAAGATAATTTTCTTGCCATATGGAATCTTTCCACTCTGGAAACGCATCAGGTTCCCCACAGCTATCATGACAACGAACCCTAAACCTATCCAAGGCGCGAAAGCATTAAAGTAAGGTGCCTGTACAGAGATTCTTTGCCCTGTCATCCATTCTGAAACAATGGGGAACATGGTTCCAATAAATACAATGGCTGCAAAGGATAGCAGCAAGAACTGTGTAATCACAAGTGCCGACTCTTTGGAGAATCCCCAAACCTTGTCTGTTTCTGCTGGCAGAATCGATGGCGCACGCCAGACAAAAACTGAGATACATATAAACATGACCCCTGAAAGGTAGATAAGATAATTTTCACCAATCGGTGACTCAGCAAAGGAGTGGACAGACGAGATAATCCCAGACCGCGTGATGAAGGTTCCGAAGTAGCACATAAAAAAGCCAAGGATGGCCAGGATGATACTCAAACGCTTGAGATGCCCTAGTTTATCCTGAACGAGGAGAGAGTGCAGAAGGGCGGTCGCCATCAGCCAAGGCATGAAGCTTGAGTTTTCAACAGGGTCCCATGCCCAGTAACCAGCCCAGCCTAACTCAACGTAGGCCCAGCGGCCACCGAGCGTGATCGCTGCCGTCAAAAGAATCCAGGAGAACAGCGTCCATCGCCGAACTGTCTTGTTCCAGCCCTGTGTAATATCCCCATAGCCAAGAGCAGCCATGGCGTAGGCAAAGGGAATAGCCAGGCCAACGTATCCCAGAAAGAGCATAGGGGGGTGAATGGCCATGTAAGGGTTCTGCAGAAGCTCGTTCATTCCTCGCCCATTGGGCGGTGCTGGTAGCTGCTGGGCGAAAGGATCGGAGTGAGTGATCGCAAGATAGAACATCCAAGCAAGGACAGCCTGTAGAGACGCTGAGACCCATGGCATGATATGCTCGTTGTCTTTGGAATGAGTCCAGATTGCGACGAGTCCGACTAGCGCAAGCATCCAAGTCCAGATCAAGTGCGACCCCTCTAGCGAAGACCAGAACGCGGTGATCGTGTAGATAGCGGGGAGATCATTGCTCGAATTTTTCATCACGTAGAGAAGGCTGTAATCTCTTTGCTGAAACGCATAGAAAAGCATACAGCCCGCGATGGTCACCAGCACTGACGTGGCTGTCAGAGCAAACTTTGAAGAGAGGTACAGGCCTCGATGCCGCCAGTAGGCTGCCACGATTGCCGATAAGGTGCCGTAAATACTTGTGATACAGCAAAGAAAAATGAAAAAGAAACCGTAATTCGCTAACATAAAATCTCCCAAGCCCTTTAAATCTAAGGGATTTGATGACCCTATTGTAACCTAGCCCGCGGTGATTACCAAGAAAGCTCCTGATGGCATCAGGTTTAAATCATTGATTTAATTTCTAAAAGACTTATCTTGCAAAATAAGCCATTTTTCCGTAAAACTCAGAAATCTCGGTAACCCCGATGCCGTATCGGATTCGGGCCCAAAACCCCAAAGTGACTGCCACAAAGGATTTCACTCTATGCAAAGAGTCTACGTGAAAACGTTGGGTTGCAAAGTTAACACATATGATTCGGACTCTCTGGAAACCCAATTCCGTGAGAAGGGCTACCATGTCGTTCATGACCCCAAAGATGCTGATATCTCGATCCTCAACACCTGCAGTGTTACCGAAAATGCCGATAAAGAAGCCCGCTACCTTCTACGGCGGTTCAAGCGAGAGAACCCAGAAGCCCTCATCGTAGCCACGGGATGCTATGCCCAAACTGATTCCCAAAAACTACTCGGCATGGACGATGTCGACTTAGTCTTCCCCAACCAGGTAAAAGATCGCGTCGCTGATGTCGCTGACCAACAGCTTCAAATAAAAAAGCAAGGACAAGCACTCACCGCTCCTAGGATACCTGAGGATGTGAAGCCTGTAAGCAATAACCGTCAAGGTCACTTCAAATCATCTTTAAAAATGCTAGCCGCCGACTCAAATAAGACCCGCGCATTTTTAAAAATCCAAGATGGCTGCAATGGCTTTTGCAGCTATTGCCTGATTCCCTATGCCCGGGGTGCTTCCCGTAGCGTACGTGCTGATGAAGTGAAAACGGAGGTCCGCCGCTTGATTGACCAAGGTGTCAAGGAAATCGTTTTTACTGGCATCCACATCGGTGACTACGGCGCAGATTTTGACCAGGCTCCTACTCTAACTCAACTCATCGCTGAATTATTTTCGTGGCCAGACATGGTTCGGTTACGAATTTCGTCCTTGGAACCCCGAGAACTTCCAGAGGAACTCTTAAAAGTACTCGCCCAGCGCCCTGAGCTCTTCTGCGACCACTTTCATCTACCACTACAAGCCGGCCACGATCGCATTCTGAAACATATGAGGCGAACCTATACCAGCGCTCAGTATGCAGAGACGGTTGCCATGGCCCGAGAATACTTCCCGCGCGCCAACTTTGGTGCTGATGTGATTCCCGGTTTCCCAGGAGAAAGTGACGAGGAGTTTCAAGCAACAGTGGACTTCATCCGCAAAACAGGCTTGAACTATCTTCACGTCTTCCCCTATTCAAAACGCCCCAATACAGCAGCAGCAAAGATGCCTGATCATCTTGATGGCAGCGTTGTGAAGGAACGCTCAAGGACTCTCCGAAGTCTCTCAGAAGAGCTAAAAGAATCTTACGTCCGAGGTTTCTTCAATGAGACTGTCTCGGTCCTTTGGGAGAAAGATCTGGACCGCTCTGGCCGCCGAGTTGGGCACAGTCTCAACTATTTGGATGTCGTCGCTCCTGCGGGCTATGAAGCGATTCCAGGAACCATCGATCAGGTGAAAATTAAAGGTTTTGTCGAAAACCACCGCGTCTTAGGGCTTCCTCAATAATCACAGCCATAGTGGCCTGTGATGTCTGATAGATTCTGAGTTCAACTTGGTTATGGTTAGTATTAGGCAGAATATGCTGACCTATCAAGCCTCCGTCCTTGCTATGATCAAGGCAAAGAGGAGGCTCCATGACAAGTAAAGTACAAACAGATATCGAAAAGCTAGAGGAACGTGACTGGTTTGACTTTGGCAAGGGGCCCGAGCTTGTCGTCGCCATCACACGCTTTGATAACGATACTGCTTGGGTCCTCACTCAGGATGGCGAATACACCATACCCACCGCTCCGCGATAGCTGCCTAGGCTTTTTTCTCATACTTCATCAAGCCACGAGCGCCTTTTTCAAAGCTATAGGCTTCAAACCCCGACTTTTGCATCAGCTCAGCAAGAACCGCCGTCTGCAACCCAAATGGACAAACCAGAACATATCTTTTAGTTTTATCGAACTGCTTATAGGCTACGGCAGCTGTGGCAAGAGGCAAGTGTAAGGCACCAGGATAATGCCAAGCACGATACTCCATCTTATCCCTGGTATCGATAATCACTGTATCGCTATCAATTTCCTCGGTGAAAAGGTACTGAGTCATGAGCTCTTTATTGCTTAGCTCAGCAACCCGGATAGTATTAAAGCGATCGAGAACCTCATCCACCAAACCTTCCGGCAGTTTGCTTTCCTGCTCATCAAGTTGTGCTACCGAGGTGGCCGTCACAGGTTTCTTATTATTCAAAGCGCAGTATTCTTGAATATGCTCACAAAGGAGATAGGTACCAATGTCTCGGGCGATGTCTAGAATCTCTTCCTTATCAAAGCTGATCAATGGCCTCAGTATTAACTTGTTGGAAACGGCGTCAATGGCAGCTAGATTTGACAAAGTCTGTGATGACACCTGACCCACTGCTTCACCTGTAACAAGAGCATGGGCTTTGGCATGATCCGCCACCCGGCTACAGCAACGATAAAACAAGCGCTTTAAAACAACCTGAGAATAGTGAGGACTCACATGTTCATCAATAGCCTTGACCACAGGAGAAAAATCGAGCACATGAACCTTAGGCCTTGTGCCATGAGACCATCTCTCACAAAGGCCTTTAACCACTGCAAGCACGGATCGCTCGTAGGCACCGCCAGCAAGGTTGCAAAACACATAGTCTAGGGACACGCCCCGTTTCATCATGCGCCAGGCGGCGACAGCGGAATCAAATCCACCAGAGATCAGACACAGAGCTTTACCTTGGGAGCCTAATGGCAGACCACCAGGGCCTGGCAGGCGGTTGGTAAAGATGTAGCTACCGTGCTGGGTCATCTCTACTTCCACCTTAAACTCAGGTTTCGTAAGGTTCACTTTTAGAGCATGGGGCGCGAGGCGGGCTCCAATCAAACGCTCAGCTTCGTGGGATGTAATACCCTTCACAGCTCCAGACCGCTTCACGCGAACACAAAACGTCTTGCCAGCAACAGCTTCTGTATAGTGGCTTAGAACCAAATCCCCAATGACATCCACTTGGCTTTCGCACTCATGTTCAATGGGTGAGACAGATCCCACACCAAAGATCCGAGTCAATATCGCCACTCCTTCTTCAGAGTCAAGCTCTACCATCAGGCGGCTCCAACGCTCGTCGATGTGGTGTTGAATGCTCGCGGCTTCGAGAGCGTCTTCAATGTTACGAATCAAGGTCCGAAGGAACCGGGCTTTGATCTTGGGCGTCTTGATGTTGATTTCTGGGGCCACACGGACTAGCACCTTGAGCAACGGTCTTCCTCCTTCTGCGCTCGAAAGGCTGGCAATATGCCACAGGAACTGGCAGATTTGAAGCATATGGTCGGGAAAATATAGGAAAATCTGTACGATTCCTGGCATCCTTGAAGGAACTCAAGTATTTTCAGCTAATTACCTAGCAGGGATGCTAGCGAGCTTGCTTTATTTTCTCATGAGGGCAGCGATGAAATTTGATCTTCAGGCATTTCATACCCCTAGTCAGTTTCGAGTAGGGGGTGCTGTCGAGCTGCAAGACTCGGAGTGCCTCCTGAATCTTGACATCAGAGGACCAGTAGCCACACTAGACTGGGAGCGACCAGACGATCGTAGGCAAGCTTTCATCACCGACCTCTGGCGAGGAACCTGTTTTGAACTCTTTTTTCAAGCCGAAGACGGTCGCTACTGGGAGTGGAATATTGCCCCACACGGAGCATGGGCATGCTTTAGCTTTTCATCCTACCGCACGAAAACTGGCGACTTAAGAGACATAGAGCACCCGCGCCTTCAAATCCAGAAGGTCAGAGATCGTTGGCAAATCGCTATCAAGCTATGCCCTACACTGCCTGTCAAACTCTGCCACCGTCTTGGCATCAGCAGCGTCTTGAGGCATGGCACCACCACTGAGTACTTCGCTCTCAGTCACCCTAGTTCACAGCCAGATTTTCACGACCCCAGGAGCTTCGTCAACTTATTCTGACATGATGACTGGAACCCTTAGCCACCTCGGGCTAAGATCCCCATACCTTCAACAATCAAGGTCTCGTCATAAGGAACTTGCAACAGCTCTGCCACACGCTGACCTTCCCCGCCGGTGACGATCAGATTCCAGTCAAGATCGTAACGTTCTCTTAGAGCCTCGATGAGACCTTGAATCGTGTATACTGCGGCCCAAATTGCCCCCAATTTCATGGCTTCTCTGGTGTTCGTACCAAGGATTCGATCGCTGCGCCAAGCTTTATCCCCATAGGATTGAATCATTGGTAGTTTCGCAGTATTCTGATGAAGCGCTGTCAAAGAGGTTTGAAGCCCCGATAATATCCAGCCACCCAGATAGCGTTTGCTATCATCCAAAACTTCAACTGTGCTGGCAGTCCCCATACTAAACGCGATGTGGCCCACTCCCAAAGTCCTATCGCGAGCTGCCAAAGATTCGGCAATAGCCACACGATCAACGCCGATATCATCAAAGGCATAGGCATCAAAGTTCACCCGAACCGGTCGCTTTTTCAATGGAACCATGATCAAACCTAGCTTGAGAAGCCAAGACTTCAGCCCATCACTTATCTTGGTGACAGCCCCAAGATGAATGGGCCAGGGCGTTTGGGGCAAATAGCTTTGGATATCAGCTATCTGCTCTGCTGAAGGGCTTTGTAGGTAATCAAGATACCAGATTTTTGTAGCTTGCCCATGGTGTAGAATTGCAAGTTTCAGGCTGGTATTACCGGCATCACCAATGCAGCAAGAAGCATTTTCATCCTGGTAGAGCCAACGATAGCTGTGGTGACTATGATTGATGGTTTGCAGGTGACTTGTCTTCAAGTCTCTTAGAACCAGAAAGCCATCGTCGCTAAGCTGCTCTTGTTGCCCCCACTGTCCTCGGTCATCACACCAAATTTGCTGATACTCAATAAGGTAGGCATCCAAGTCAAAGAGAGAAAAAGGCTGGCATAAGCCATCGAGAAGATACTGCCCCAAGCGCCTCGCGGCATCACCCACAACGATTCCGTCTAGAGTGCAGTGTTCACCTAGGCTTGTGGTTCCTTGGTCCACCACAGGTGGAGTTTCTAGATTTAAGCCAACTCCAACAATAAATGGCCCCCAAGAGGTGCCATCCGATTGGCTTTCACAAAGAATGCCGCCAAGTTTCCTTGCACCGAATAGAAGGTCGTTGGGCCATTTGATCGTGAGTCGAAGCTGAAAGGTTTGCCACACCCAAGCAGCCACCAAGTACGCTGTTTTTAGGGGAAGTAAGCCGTGGTCTTGCTTGGGAATCCGCTCTTGGCTAAGGGCCAGACTAAGGTAGATGTTGCCAGCAGGGCTGGTCCACGTTCGCCCCGTACGCCCACGTCCGGCACTTTGGGATGTGGAACTCACCAGAAATGGCGGCATTTTTCCCTGATCAAGTTGGCGCTTCACCTCAGTTGAGGTGGAGTCAATTTCTGGAATATGAATATGCTCAATCGGCGCCATAAGACTGCCTACTGCAGGTCGAACAAAAGGCTGAGATCAGACCAGCGAGCACTGTGGATGATAGCACTGGTGGAAACAAAGTCCACACCTGTGGAGGCTACTTCTTTAATGTTGCTAATGCGAACGTTACCTGAAGCTTCCAGCAGCGCCCGGCCATTAACGAAGGCAACAGCCTGCTTCATTGCTTCAGGACTCATATTATCGAGCATGATAATGTCAGCACCAGCTTCGATAGCCTCTTGAACTTCATCTTGGTTGGTGGTTTCCACTTCAACCTTGATCGTTGGGGGAAGGCTTTCGAGCAAACTGGAAACTGCGGCCTTGATGCCACCGGCAGCTCTAATGTGATTTTCTTTAACAATCACCCCGTCGCACAAACCAAAACGGTGGTTGCGCGCACCGCCTACAACAGTGGCAAACTTCTCAAGAATCCTCAGGCCAGGAGTGGTTTTTCGGGTATCGAGAAGCTGAGTACGGGTACCTTCTAGTTGGCTAACAAACTCGCGGGTGATGCTAGCAATACCGCACATGCGCCCCATCAGGTTTAGAGCCACACGTTCGCCTTTCAGGATCGATCGGGCACGACCACTGATTTCCATCATTGTCTGGCGGTTGCTCAAGGCTTGGCCGTTTTCGACTTTGATCTGCACATCGAGGCTCGGATCGACTTTGAGAAATACAGCGCGAGCCACATCCATCCCGCAGGCGATGCACTCTTCTTTGGCAATAATTTTTGCGCTGGAAAATTTATCCGATCCCACACAGATATCTGTAGTCCAATCACCGTATCCCCAATCCTCTTCCAAGGCTCTTGAGATAATAGGATCGAGTTGTATGGCGTGTAATTCGTGCATTTGCCCCCTCCTAAAAGCGTTCTACAAAGGGACTCTGCGGGAATTGCTACTAATTGTCAATCAAGAGTCTGGATTTCTCGGAGGTCAGCTTTTCGAGCTCTGCAGAGATCACTTCCCGTGCTATTTTGGCGAAGTGCCGCTCGCAATAATCCTCAACCGTCTCACGCACGACTTTGGCGAGTTCGTCTCGCCAAAAGGGCTCCATGAGACCTTGAATTCGCTCCCGATCCTCGTGTTCATCGGAGTCGCTAGACCCTCCTCGGTAAGAAGGGTCGATGCCGTAGCTCCCCTCTTCTGGCATCATTCCCATTGACGCGGAAGATGGAGCGGAGCCGCCAAACTCTTCTGGAGGCGGTGGTGGAGGGCTGAAACTTCCTTCCATTGCAAGGGGATTAAAACTCGATTCGGGTTGATCATCAAATTCGCCTCCTGATTCCTCAAACCTTCGGCTAGTGGCGTTGGTTTCAGGGTAGTCATCACCATCATCGGGGCTATTGGGGTGAGTCTCATACTCACCTTCTGACTCCATAGCGTCATCGTTGGTATATTCGTAGTCTTGCTCTGTGGATTCTAAGTCGCGACTCGCAGTTTCCGCAGGCTCGGCAAAATCACCAAAGGATTCATCGTCATCCAAGTCGATTTGTGTGGTGAACCTTGGCCCATCTGTCTCCGGGTTTTGTGAGATAGGAGGGGGAGGAGGCGCTGACATTGTCGACGGGGGCACTGACGAATCTGAAACAGGTGGCGGGGGCGGTAGCGTGTCATCTAAATTCATTGCCACTCTGTTAGGTGGAACGGAAGTCTGTGCGAGAGCCGGGGGCGGTGGAGGAACTCCGTGTTTTTCATCCACCTGCCGCGACAGCTCTCGCCCCAATGCATCCCAGGCTGAGCGAATCAACTCTGATGCCTCAAAAGGTTTTTGTAGAAAATACTCAAAGCCGCAGTCCTCGAAAGCACTCCGATCGATACCATCGTAACTGCCGATGAGAATCACAAAAGGCACGTGATTGAGCTTATCCTGCAGGTTGCGGTAATCGTCTGCCCCTTTGATCCCTGGTAAAGACGCATCAGCAAATATCAATGAAGGGGACTGATTGTTCGATTCGTTGATGGCTTCGATGTAGCTATTGGCAACAGATATTTCAACGTCGAAGGGAGCAAACGCAAGTTGCACCACTTTCTGGATCGTCGACGAATCATCAATGACTAGGAATCGCTCAGACATATTCACCTCCTCCCCTAGTTTAACAAAAAAATGGGACTTGGCTTAAGGCTTGGTAGGCTTAGACGATTTTGGACTTACTCAACTTCTCATTGAAGACGCAGAGAATTAAAGATCTAACGTGTTTTCGATTTTCTTCAATAGCTCGCAAGATAAGCTGATAGTCGTCCTTCGAGAAATGGCTATCCTGTTTACCATTCATCTCCATGAAGCACTTGATTCTTAGGTTTTCCAAATAAACAGCCTTGCTTTCGTAAAGCCTTTTAAGGGTATCATGGTCGACGCCATCGGCGATGATCGGTTTCAACAACTCACCCATGATTTCCTGATAAGTTTCGTAGTCCGTTGCAAAATCTCCCATGGAGACCACCTCGCATCCTGCGATCAATGTCAATCCTAATACGTGAGTCTTCGGTGTCAGGCGCCAAAACTTTAACGGTTAAGGTGACGCACAGCTAGGTCAAGTTACAAAAATAAAGAGATTGTAAATGAAAGTCCTTGAGATATACTTACGTCCTATAAAGAAAAAAGGAGTTTTTGAGTGACGATCTTCAGCGGCAGTTTTTCGGCCAGTCGGTATCATATTATCGGCCGGAAATCACAGTTTAAATTAGCTGAATTAAACCAAAAGTTAAAAACCTATCAGGCTAGACCACTCCAGCTTAAAAGCTCCAAAGAGCTTAGCTTTGGCTGGGAGCGCCCTTCGGTCATTGACCCTGAAGCTAACGCCGAAACAGCCCACTGGGATATGTCAGACTGTCAGTTTGACGAAGGCTACTTGATGCGTATCCGGATCGAGAAGCGAAAAGTCCCGAGCGCCCTGCTCCAGATCGTTTTTAAACGTAAGATCGAGGAACTTAGTGAGCGCAACGAAGGCAAGCCCGTTTCCCGCAAGCAGCGTAAAGATTTGCTTGAGGAGTCTCGCTTAGAGCTATTTGAGCAGTGTCTCCCCAATGTTAGCTTCGCTGATGTGTACTGGCATGAAGAGCGGCACGAGGTATTTTTGTTTTCCACAAGCAAAAGTATTCAGATCATCTTTGAAGAGCTGTTCAAGAAAACTTTTTGCGAGCATCTGAATCTAAGCTTGGTTAAGGTTCTTCCGCCTCTACTAGGCATGAGTCAGGATGAATGGCAGTCGGGTGCGAAGACCATAGACAGAGTTAGCCATGCGCTACCTAGTGAATTAGTTTCCACAAGCATTTCATAGTTGAACGGGCAGAGAGGACAAAGCAATGGCAATCGATCGGCAGTCGAAGATCTCAATTGGTCAGTGGTTTTTCAGAAATCGCGACTATACTCCTATTCCACTTATCATCTTACTGTTGTTTTTTGGTAAGCCTACAGTCGCAAGTGCTAGCCTGGGCTTATTGTGCGTAGTCTTTGGGGAACTCATCCGTATCTATAGTGTAAGTTTTATAGGCGGGGTATCGAGAACCCGATCTGATAGCACTGGTCAGAGCCTTGTTGCAACTGGCCCCTTTTCAATGGTGAGAAATCCTTTATATCTGGGCAATTTCTTTATCTCCTTCGGTTTTTCTTTGTTTGGCGGAGAAGCCTGGATTGCCCTACTGACCGTAGCGATGTTTGCCGTTCAGTACTTCTTCATCGTTCAGTATGAAGAATCGATCTTGTCGCAAAAATTCGGAGATGAGTACAGCAACTATAGAAAAAGGGTTCCAGCATTCATCCCCTTGAATCTACCCAAGCTGGAGCAGGTTGAGTGGCCAAGAGATTTTTCTCCAGCACTCAAAAGTGAGAAGCGCACCCTCACCACCATCTTCGCCTTGCTGGCATTTCTCATCGCCCTCAGTTAACGACCTCACATCGAGCTAGAAGTTTACATCTAACTCGATAAGCTAAGGATCGTCGCTGCACTCGGTAGCGGTCGATCCCGCAGCATCTGCCAGAATACTCTCACTCCGTCCTCAGGCTCCCACTGAAAACCACGGTAACCAAGCGCCATCCAGATTCGCTGCAACTTATCGTAACTAACCTGTACCCAAGGTAACTTAGACTTTGGTTCAATTCTGCTGGTGATTTTTTTTAAAGCTACTCGATAGCGACCTGCTGCCATTAAGCCTTCCAGATAGTCACCCCACGCTTCGATGAAATAATCATCCAAACTTAATGACTGAAACAGTTGCTCCGTTTGATGGAGATCCATCGCCTCAAAAATAGTGCAGACAATGCCTAGGAGTTGAGTAAAGGCCGGCTCGTCCTGCCAATCATCAAGGTACTGAACAAAGTGTTCCAGCTTTTCGCTCGACAGGCTGAGGTCAACACCCTCAAAAAAGTTTTTGACGCGACTCCGTGTACTATCGCCAGGGCTTGTGAGGATACTATCGATCACAATCAACCAAAAGTGACCAAAAGACTCGTCTAGTTCATCCTCAACGGCAAAGCTACTCAGATCTTCGTCGCTAGCCTGGCCCAACTCCCCAATCACTGCAGACTCTACCCCATCAGGTTCAATCGGAACATGTTCATCATTCGTGTCAATAAGCCCCCCAGGGGTACGATGATCGAATGACTCCTCTAGGGCATGTGCGCCTGATTCCTCTTCAGTTTCTGCCATTGCATCTTGTTGCGCTGTTAAGTGCTCTCGGGATGACTCAGCCTGAGTGTCTTCGTTCAGTGATGAAAATGCGAACGTTTGATCTGACGGTGGTGCTACGGCGAGTTGAGTCTGTTTGAGTTTTTGAGCTTTCTGCCCCATCTCCGAAAGATCAATTGGGCGCTTGTTGAGGGCTGTGACATTCGTCGCATCATGTTTCGCCTTGCGAATCTCTTCTTCACGAGCCTTTTTAGCAAGCTGCTCTTGCTCCTGACGCTTCTTCAGTTCTGCTGCTGCTCGCGTTGCCTCGGCTTCTCTTCGAGCGGCATTGGCTCTCTCCTCACCTGCACGGCGTTCCGCTGCAGCCCTCTCCTCGGCCGCCCGCTGTTGAGCTAAAGCTTGCTCTGCAGCTCGCCTTTGAGCCACTTGTTGTTCCTCTTGCTCCTGTCGCTGCCTTCGTACCTCTTCTTGGGCAGCTCTTTCTTGTGCCTGTTTAAGCTCAGGACTAACTTGATCAGGGCTTGCTTTTGTACCTTCATTGCCCAGAACAGACCAAATCTCGTCTGCAGACTTATTATCAAAGAATGGTTGCCGAGTAGAGTGTGGCGTAGAAGTATCTGGTGCTACTTGAGCAGGCTGCCTTACATCTTGCTGTGGAGTCGGTGGTTTTGGAGACACTACAGGTGTTGTGGGTGGCAATTGCTGTTTCGGTGTCGGCGAAGGTTTTTGGGGTTGCGACGGAGTTTTATGATTATCTTGAACCTGATGCTTAGGGGGAACTAAAGGGTTTTGCTTGTCTCTCGCAACTTGCCCAGGAGCCTCCTTCATAGGAATCTTGCTTTTTTGATCATGGCCACCGAGTTCATTCATGTTTTGAATGATCGTCGCTTGATCAAATGATGCTGACAAATCTTGGCCATCAGTTTTCTTTTTTCCTGGCAGGATCAAGGTTGCATCATCTAGAAACGACTTCAGCTTCTGCCTCACAGGCCTTGGAGGCTTTTTCGCTGGTTGAGTTGGTTGTCCTTGTTTTGGGGGTTCAGCGGGGCGTTGCTCTTCGACTTTTTTGCGCTTATTGAGGGTTGAAAAATCAATATTACTAGCCTGGTCGGGTGCAGATTTTTGTTGATGCACGCGAGCCAACTCTTGCTCAAAGCTCATCTCATTAACCTTAGTACCAATCTCCGGCTCGTTTTGCTTGATTTCCGCCTCTCGCTTCTTCTTATCACCAAGGACGTTGCTACCAAGTTTTTGTTCGACAGCCTTAGAGATTCCATGACGTGAATCACGAACTTTCTTTCCAGGCACCCCTGGTCTGTAGACACCAGAAAAATCTTGGCTTCCTGCTTGCTTGGGAAAATGAATCCGCCTTTTGGCATCGCGAGCCTCCGGCTTCACTGCCGATTTATCTTTTACTTGTGGGATTGCTGGCTTCTGACTCGGTACCCTCCGTACTAAACTTTGCTTTTTTTTCTCTCGATTGAGTTTGACCCACTCCGAGTGCTTCGCTCGCAACTTCTCCATTTCATGACCGATCAGCTCCGCCTTGCCATCCCTACCCAATGCTGTAAAACAAGCTTTGACAACTTCCAGAACTTGAATCTCTTGGGAATGCCCGTTAGACATAGCTCTAGCTTCTTGAAGCGCCATATAGGAAACTTTAAGTGCAATCATGGGATTGGACTTTACAAGTATGGTCCCCATGCGAAGATAGTAACCCATCCTCTTCTGGCTTGGTTCGTCTATCAGAAGTGAAAGAAAGCGATCAATATAGGTGTCGTTGGTGGGAGACCCCGCGATCTTCTTGAGAAAAGCTTCTAAGCCCTTGGCCATCATACCTCCGCACTAGGGGTGCTGTTCGGAGATATTGTATCATGGCCAACAAGGCTGAGAGGCTTCTGGAAACTCAGATAAGCATTACTACTTAACCTTTTCTACGTACTCTGACGTACGAGTATCAATCTTGAGCTTGTCCCCTTCGCTAATATGAAATGGAACTGTGACAGTTAATCCGGTTTCTAGAGTCGCCGGCTTGCCACCGCCAGACGACGTATCACCCTTAATGTTTGGCTGCGTCTCACTGACTACTAACTCCACGAAGTTATCCACTTCTACAGAAACAGGACGTCCTTGGAAGAACGTGACCTTGACGATGCTGTTTTCAATAATAAAATTCTTGGCAGTGCCAATATCGTCGTTACTTAGCTCAACCTGGTCGTAATGTTCCATGTCCATAAATGTGAATGCGGTGCCATCGGTGTAAAGATACTGCATGTCTTTGGTTTCAAGATCCGGTACAGCAACTTTCTCACCAGACTTGAACGTCACCTCGAGCACCTGAGCTGTTTCCAAGTTTTTTAATTTGGTGCGTACAAAGGCAGCGCCCTTCCCTGGGTTGACATGCTGAAAATCAACAATCACATAGGGTTTGCCATTGTATTCAATCTTGAGGCCTTTTCGAAAGTCGGTGGTTACGTACATAGATCATATCCTAAAGAACTATTAGTTGGTTCCGTATTAAGAAGGGTTTTATACGAAATCTTAGTTCAGCCCGCAAGGAAATGTCTCGGCATTTTGGCAAGGACTGTGGAGCTATCCCAATGGTGAACAGGATCTATAGCTTCGAGCGGACACCGTATTTCGGAGAGAGTGTTCGCCGAAGTTCTTTTAACAAACTCTCATGGCGTAGCACTTTCTGCAGAGGGCCCTTGTAAGTTTTAAACGTCACGAGGGTTTGCCTTTGGATTCCCTGACCTGGGCCACGGACCTCCTTACCCGACGTTGCATGGACCACATGACCAGTCCCAGGTTTGATGACCTTCTCCACGATGACCACGTGACCAGGATAGACTAACAAATCCCCCGGCAATGCCCGAGAGGCGCGATTGCCAAGATTCACCCAGCCATACCTTCGCCGCAAGGTATCCGTCGGTAAATCACGCATCTGACTGGTTGTAAGGTAGGGAGCACGCAAGCCTGCCTGGGTAAAAACAAGTGAGACAAAGTGTGAGCAATCCAAACTACAGCTCCGGCAAACCGGGCAGACTTCCAAGCGACGGTTCTTTTGAGGCACTTTTTCAGATAAACAGCTAGTGCAAGCATCGCAATGAGAAGAGTGGCCCAATTGCTTGCCGCCGTAAACATAGGACACATTAGCAAGATTTAGGATGCGGTCGGCTTCCTCCAGGACGCTCTGGCGAAGAGGGAGCTTCGTTCCCGACAGGCCATTTTGTGGAAGAAGCATGAACGCTACCACTAGAAAAACCGAGGAATAATGTGTCATGATATCTCCCTTACAGAAACTAGCTCCATAGTAGCAGACACCCGAGGATCTGCGAAGCAATCCCTAAAAAAGCCTTGCGTCAACCGGTCATGAGGCATATGCTGGCACACTTACGTTGACTCGATCTGCCGGAACCCTAATGGACACGACACCAAGGCATAGCCCATGGTACAGCGAAGAACCCAGCACCTATAAAACCTTTCCATTTCATGGCAAGGTCCGCATGATTGTGCCTTGTGAGCCGTGGAAGCTGGTACTCAGCCTTTATGGGATTGAGATCAACAAGCAGTGGATTCGCGCTGGGATAGACCGTAAGGCATTCGAAAAGCACTTTACTTTCGATGACTTGGCCTTCATTTTTCGCCTAGACGACCGCTACGGGATCCAGTTGGAGCCTGAGCACGATCATCTTCCAACACCGCTGATTAGCGGCGAACTGAGCCGACGTGATGTAGAGGGCAACGGCTTACAACTACAATTTACCTTCTTGGAACCGTCTCAGGACCTCGAAGAACTCTTGGCAGAATTAGAAAGCCAGCATAACTACCAGGAACTACCCAAGCACTTTTCTTGAAAAATCTGAGAATTAGCCGACAAGATACTGTGGCGGACTCGATATCGTCGCAGAATTGATTGCTAAGGATATGAAATATTGCTATTTCAAATACCTTATTTTACGTCAATTTTACCAAATAACTGGGGAAGGTAGCATCTTGTCACAGAAGCCAGACGTAACCCTAGAGACGCTACACAAAATCTTCACAATCCCCGAAAGTGAAGATAGCACACTGGGTCAGATAGAAAAAAAAATCTCTGAAAACCTTCTTGGATTTTTAAAGGAGCATATCGTCTCGGCTGAAACAACGCCAGCCAACCTTGAGAGGATGTTTCGTGAATTCAAGGTGCCCGAAGACCCAGTTTTCGTCTCCGAGCAAGCAGAGTTCTTGCTCAACAATGTGGTCTCTCAGTCAGTTCATACAGCCTCCCCTCGCTTTGTCGGCCATATGACCTCTGCCTTGCCCTACTTTATGCTGCCCCTGTCGAAAATGATGATTGCTCTCAATCAGAACCTGGTAAAGATAGAAACGTCTAAATCCTTTACTCCTTTAGAGCGCCAGGTGATTGGCATGGTTCATCACCTTATCTACGGCAACAGCACCATGTTCTATAAGAGACATACCCAAGACCATGAAGTAGCTCTAGGCACTTTCTGCTCCAACGGCACAATCGCCAATATCACTTCGTTATGGGTCGCTCTTAACAAGTGCTTTCCACCACGAAAAGACTTCGCCGGAGTTTCCGAGGACGGCCTTCACACAGCTCTACAAGAGTACGAAAAAGACGGTGCTGTGATTCTGGTCTCGCAACGGGGCCATTACTCGCTAAGCAAGGCTGCCAACCTTCTAGGCATCGGCAAACGCAATCTCATATCGATTCCCACCGATGACCGCAACAAGATCCAAGTTGATGTTCTCAGAGAGCAGGTACTCCGCTTTAAGCAAGAAAATAAGGCAATCATCGCCATCGTAGGCATCGCCGGCACCACAGAAACCGGCAGTGTCGACCCACTATCTAAGATCGCTGATTTGTGCCAAGCCGAGGATATCCATTTTCACGTGGACGCAGCTTGGGGCGGGCCTACCCTGTTTTCCTCCACCCATCGCTCAAAGCTAAGAGGAATAGAAACCGCTGATTCAGTAACGTTTGATGCTCACAAGCAGCTCTACGTGCCGATGGGTGCCGCCTTTGCCGTTTTCAGGGACAAGGGTGACCTGGCCTGTATCGAGCATCACGCCGAGTACATCATTCGAAAAGGCTCCCGTGACTTAGGCCGGAAGAGCCTGGAGGGCTCACGGCCTGGAATGGCCATGCTGGTTCATTCAGGGTTTCGAATCATTGGGCGCCGCGGCTACGAAATGTTGATCGATATGGGTATCGATAAAGCTCAACTGTTTGCAAAAATGATTCAAGAAGCTCCGGATTTTGAGCTGATTACCAAACCTGAACTTAATATCCTAACCTATCGCTACGTTCCTGAAAACGTTCAAAAAGTTCTCGGCACAGCCTCTTACGAGGAGCAACGTAGACTCAACGACCATCTCAACCGGTTGACTGTCACCATTCAGAAAGAACAGCGTGACAAGGGCAAAAACTTTGTATCACGAACCGCATTGCAGCCGGTCAAATATGACCGTAAAACCATCAATGTGTTCCGCGTGGTGCTCGCCAACCCCTTGACCAAAGAAAAGCATCTGCTCGAAATCCTTGACGAGCAGCGCAAGATTGCACGAACGCTCATGCGAGGAGAGTCTTGGTCAAAGACAGGAACCTAGTGTTACAGCTAAGTACCCAGTCAAGTTGAATTCTCGGCTCGGCGACAAGGAGCGAACGGGGAGACAGTACGTGCTGGGTACGGTGACGAGCGCGTGACAAAGTCAACAACGCCGAGGCTTCAAATCGACTAGGCACTAGTGCCTTATTGGGAGCTGTCTTGCCATTCAGCATCCTCTGCATCGGGGTCCCTACTAGGTGCAGGTGTGATGTCAGCCCTCTGGCTATCTTTGCGCCAGAGATCGTATTCTACAAGGTCATCGTGAACTGCTTTCAAAACATACACTAGAACCGTAGCATCATCCAAAAGCCCTTTTAGAGGGATAAAGTCCGGCACGATATCAAATGGGTTCAGAAAGTAGATAAAAGCGCCTACCACAATCAGTAGCGATTGCCACGGAACTTTCGTATAGCGACGCTTGATCACGTCCTTCATCATACCTAATGCCAGTTCCATGTCTTCACGAAAGTCTGCAAACCGAGGCAACGACTTCCGGCTGTACTTGCTCTGAACTCTGGAGATAAAAGACATCGCTTGATCTGGCTGCTTGAGCAGATCGCTGGCACGGCCCTTCAGGCCTTCTAAAATTTCGTTCACATTCATAAGCTCTTTGTCCTTGCTTTTGGATTCAGTTTTTTAGCGAATTGGCATGGGGTAGTGCAGCCCACCATCAATCCAGAGACGATTGAGACCCCGAGCAATCTTTAAGGGGCTATCCTGACCAAGGTTACGTTCGAAGACCTCCTCATAGTTGCCGACCTGCCGAATCACCTGGTACGCCCAGTCATTTTTTAAGTTGAGCTGACTCCCCAGTTTGCCATCTAAGCCTAACATACGTGCTGTGGCTGAGTTAGCCGCCTTCATCTTACTATCGATATTTTTCGAGGTGATGCCTAATTCTTCGGCATTTAACATGACAAATAGGGTCCAGCGAACCGCATCAGACCACTCGTTGTCACCGTGACGAACCACAGGCCCAAGAGGCTCCTTAGAAATAATCTCCGGCAGGATCTTGTGATCTTCAGGGGTTTTCAAGAGGAGTCGTAGAGCATAGAGACCTGACTGATCCGTTGAATAGGCATCGCAGCGACCACTCTCGTAGGCTTTAAGGGTTTCATCGGTCTTTTCAAAAGTCATCAGTTTGTACTTTTTTCCTTTGCCCTTAAAGTAGTCTTCAATATTTAGCTCGGTGGTGGAGCTAATATTAGCACAAATGGTGACCTCATTGAGTTGCTTCACCGATGTGATCCCTTGACTCTTACGGACCATAAACCCTTGTCCGTCATAATAAGTCACTCCCACCCAGTCGAGACCCAAAGAGCTATCCCTGGCAAAGGTCCAGGTGGTATTGCGGGAAAGAAGGTCTACCTTTCCTGTCTGCAGAGCCGTAAAACGCTCCTTTGACGACAATGGCTTAAATACAACTTTGGCTGAGTCGCCCAGAACAGCTGATGCGACAGCGTGACAAAACTCAACATCGATTCCACGCCACTGCCCTTTTGCATCAGGACTAGAAAAACCAGGTAGGCCTTGACTCACTCCACAGTGCAGTTGTCCCCGCTTTCTCACCTGTTCTAAGGTTCCTGCAAACCCTACTTGATTCCATGACAGCGCCAACTCTACAGCAACAACCCATGCAACTAGCCGCATATGCTCTCCTGTGATCATGTTGTGGGATATTATCCTACCTTTGGTTATAGCAAAATCCCCACCATGGCAAAACCTTCACTGGGCAAGGGAGAGGTCAAATGTCACTCCTACGTGATAATCAGGCTGGCTGCTTGCCGAGGGGGTAGGAATAAGCTAAAAAATGTCTGAATTTTGTTAACAGGAATGGCGGTCCTATGTCACTATTACAACACTCGATGTTTCAGTCTGTGTTTTTTCCCAACGAAGACGACGAAGCGTCAGGGCGTCAGCACGAACTGCTCTTGCAAAAGGTCCTTCGCTATCGGGCTCCGACCAATCGCCTGATTCGCGATTGCCGACTGGTGGTATTCGACTTTGAGACCACTGGCCTAGACAGTTACAAAGACCGGATCATTGAAATCGGTGGCCTCGTCGTAGAAAATGGCAAGGCGGTGGACGAGTTTTCGACTCTCATCAAGCCAGATATTCCCCTGCCAACAACAGCGTCTAAAATTACTGGCATTACAGAGGAGATGCTAGCGGACCAACCCAGCATCGAAGACGAACTACCCAAATTTCTAAAATTCATCGAAGGCTCAATCCTAGTCGCCCACAATGCCGAATTCGATATGGCTTTCCTTCGCAACACCTGTGAAAGGCTCGGCTACCAAATCCAGTGGCCTTCCTTTTGTACCTTGAAACTTGCGCGGGCTCTACTTCCAGATTTAGAAAGCAAGAACCTCGATACCTTAGCGCAGCACTACCAACTAAGCTTCGAAGCGCGTCACCGTTCCATTGGTGACTGTAAGGTAACGAGTGCCGTGCTGCAGTCTTTCCTTTCATCCGAAGGCTCCCACCTGGAATATTGGAACGACTTCGAACCTTATGCGGTAGGACAAAACATATGAAAATTGAATCGAAACTCGATACCTCCAGCGCTGGCTTTTTAGACAACGTTGAGCACCATAAGCATCTGGCAGAAGAATTGATCACAAAGCTTCAAACCGCTGCCGAAGGCGGTGGTGAAAAAGCTCGGAACTATCTTGAAAAACAAGGCAAGCTCAGCGCGCAGGCACGGATCGATCTTTTGATCGATCCTGATAGTCAATTTCTCCCCTTATCTTCTCTTGCCGGAGAGGAGTTGTACGACACGCCAGTTCCCGGCGGTGGAATCGTCACGGGCATCGGTATCGTTCATAACCGCCCTTGCATGATCGTTGCCAACGACGCTTCGGTCAAGGGTGGGACTTATTTTCCCATCACTGTGAAAAAGCATCTTAGAGCTCAAGAGATTGCAGAGAAGAATCACTTGCCCTGCATTTACTTGGTCGATTCAGGTGGAGCTTTTCTGCCAATGCAAGACGAAGTTTTTCCAGATAAGGATGACTTCGGCAGGATCTTTTATAATCAAGCCCGCATGAGCGCCAAAGGCATACAGCAAATCTCTGCTGTCCATGGCTTTTGCACTGCTGGAGGGGCTTACATTCCGGCAATGTCTGATCAAAGTGTGATTGTAAAAGGTACCGGAACAATATTTTTAGCCGGACCACCTCTTGTAAAGGCAGCTACAGGGGAAGATGTTACTGCCGAAGAATTAGGAGGAGCACGTGTACACACCAGTATCAGTGGTGTTGCCGATCACATGGCAGAAAATGATGAACATGCCTTGCAGATCGTTCGACAGATTGTAGCTCACTTCGGCAAGGCTAAAGCCAGTCATGTTGCCATCAAGAACCCTGAGCGACCCCACTACCACCCTGATGAAATATTGGGCGTCGTACCCAAAGATCCTAAGAAGGCTTATGACATCCGTGAGGTGATTGCACGGGTTGTTGATGGCTCGCAGCTTTTCGAGTTTAAGCCCAACTACGGCACGACTTTGGTCACAGGCTTTGCGCATATTGAGGGGATGCCAGTAGGCATCATCGCTAACAACGGGGTCTTATTTTCAGAAAGCGCTCTGAAAGGCACCCACTTCATTGAGATGTGTACCCAAGAAAAGATCCCTCTTCTTTTCCTACAAAATATTACGGGCTTCATCGTAGGTAAAAAGTATGAGCACGGTGGTATTGCCAAAGATGGCGCTAAGCTGGTTCATGCAGTCGCCAACGCTAACGTCCCTAAGATCACCTTGATTGTTGGCGGCAGTTACGGCGCAGGAAACTATGGGATGTGTGGCCGCGCATACGATCCCAACTTCTTGTTCATGTGGCCCAACGCCAAGATCTCTGTGATGGGCGGAGAGCAAGCAGCCAATGTTCTCGCTACTGTGAAGCAACAACAAATGGCCAAGAAAGGTGTAGAGCTGAGCGAGGACGATATCGATCAAATTCGCCAGCCAATCCTTGCCAAATACGAAAAGGAAAGCTCCGCATACTACTCCAGCGCAAGACTCTGGGACGATGGCATCATTCATCCCAAGGACACCCGGCGAGTTTTGGCAAGAGCTTTAGCCGCGACCATACATCATCCATGGCAAGATACCAAAAACGGTATTTTCCGCATGTAAACTGACCACGGTTCACTTCAACGACAAATAGGAGTTCGAAAGATTCGGACTCCTCCTGAAAATAGAGAGGGGCACACATTATGAGTAGTAAAACCATTAGCATCGGTAATGCGGGCGGCTATTGGGGCGATGACCCCACAGCCCTAGAACGCCAAGTGAATGGCGGTAAGCTCGATTATATCACTATGGATTTCCTGGCAGAAATCACCATGTCTATCATGCAGAAGCAAAAATCCAAAGATCAGAGCCTAGGGTATGCGCGCGATTTTATCGGTATGCTTAGGCCCATATTAAAGAAGCTGCTTCAAGATAAAACCACAATCATCACCAATGCGGGGGGGATCAACCCTCTCAGCTGCGCGCAAGCCATTCACGCTTTAGGGCAGGAGCTTGGTGAAAGCCCCAAGATAGCTATCGTTTATGGCGACGATATTCTTACATCTATCAACGATCTCCACAAAGACGGCGTTGCCTTCACCAACATGGAAACCGGAGAATCTTTCTCTGAAGTCGCAGACGACATAGAATCTGCCAATATCTATTTTGGTGCAGCACCCGTGGTGGAAGCTCTCAAGTGGGACCCCGACATCATCATTACTGGTCGCGTGACCGACACGGGCATTACCATGGCCGCTATGATACATGAGTTCGACTGGGCTCTCGATGACTGGGATCGCTTAGCCCATGGAATCGTCGCCGCTCATATCATGGAGTGTGGCACCCAATCCACTGGCGGTAACTTCACAGATTGGCATTTGGTACCATCTTTTGACAAAGTCGGCTTTCCGATCGTTGAAGCCTCTGAAGATGGTTCTTTTATTGTCACCAAGCATAGCAACACCGGCGGTCTAGTTTCAGTCGATACCGTTCGCGAACAGCTATTCTATGAGATGGGCAACCCAAAAGCCTATATCACTCCCGATGTGATCGCCGATTTCTCTAGCATTCAACTCGAACAAGCTGGTCCAGACCGGGTTAAAGTCTTCGGCATCCGCGGCGAGGCACCCACGCCTCTCTACAAGGTGTCCATGGCCTACGAAGACGGATTTAAGGCTATTGGCTCCATTATCATCTCTGGCCCCAATGCTAGGGCTAAGGCTGAAACCTTCGCCAAGATCCTGTGGGATCGCCTAGAAGGGGACTTCGAGGAGAGATCCACAGAATATGTTGGTTGGAACGCTTGTCATCGATCCCTCGTACAACAAGAAGATGGCAACGAGATCCTGCTCCGGCTAGGCGTTCGGGCCAAGGATGAGAAGACGATTCGTATCTTCGGCAAACTCGTACCATCTCTTATTCTTTCCGGACCTCCCGGGGTGGCCGTGCTAGGTGGTGTTCCACGGGCGCAAAAGGTAGTTAGCTACTGGCCTGCATTGATGCCAAAAGATATTGTGCATCCCAACATCGCCTTGCTCAAGGACGGACAAATTTGCGAAGAAAAGCAGGTTACCAACACTGCTACAGGGGAATTCGTTCCTGTCGAGGACTGCCTCGTCGCAGAATCACCCAAGCAAACGATTGGCCAAAGCTTGGCCGAGCAAAAAGATGATTGGATTCCTCTAGGAAAGCTCTGCCTTGCTCGCAGTGGCGACAAAGGAGATTCTGCAAATATTGGAGTCCTGGCTCGAAGCGAGAAAATCTACGAATTCTTAGATGGATACCTCACAGCACAAAAGGTAAAAGACTTATTCCAAGAACTTTGCTTTGGAAAGGTAACTCGCTATTCATTGAAGAATATGAATGGGTTCAACTTCTTGCTGGATCAATCTCTCGGCGGCGGCGGTACTAAAACTCTAAGAATCGATGCCCAAGGCAAGACCTTTGCCCAAGCCCTGTTGAGGCAACGAGTGCCTGCTCCCCGTGAACTTTTAGACGAGCTTTAAGGACAATTTATGACTCAGATTAAACGTCTATTCATCGCTAACCGTGGGGAAATCGCTAGGCGGATCGCCCAAACGGCACGCAAGCTCGGGATCGAAACCGTATGCATTGCTCAGCGGGACAGGGTACCCGTATTCCTCAAACCATTGATCGATCAGTTTCATTTGGTAGATGAGGAGAACTCCGCTCTATACCTCAATGCTGAGACGATGATTCGCATCGCCAAGGAAAACAATTGTGATGGAATTCATCCTGGCTTTGGCTTTTTATCAGAAAATGCAAGTTTTGCAGCTGCGGTGAGCGCAGCTGGCTTAGCTTGGATCGGGCCAAAGTCAGATGCGATCGAGGCCATGGCTTCCAAGTCTGCCGCTCGTGAGCTAGCTCAGAAAGCTGGAGTCCCCTGCGTTCCAGGAATTCAGGGGATTGATATTAGCCAGTCGGAAGCTCCCCTAGTTCAGTTTGTGGAGTCTGCCGGCCTGCCCGTCCTGATTAAAGCAGCTCTCGGCGGCGGCGGTAAGGGCATGCGAGTGGTCCGATCTCAGGACGAGCTTATTCCTGCTATGCAACGGGCCAGTTCAGAAGCGCTCAACTCCTTCGGTGACGGCAGCCTGATCGTTGAAAAATTCCTGGAAAACCCCCGTCATGTTGAAGTCCAGATTCTTGGTGATCACCACGGCAACGTGGTAAGCGTCGGCGATCGCGACTGCTCGGTACAAAGACGCCATCAGAAGGTGATCGAAGAAGCTCCAGCGCCGTTTCTTCACCCCGAAACCAGGCGTAAGATGCATGAGGCCGCCATTAGGCTTGCCAAAGAAGTCGGGTATAGTTCTGCAGGTACGGTGGAGTTTTTAGTAGAAGGCTCCGACGCTGAAAGTGAGCAGGGCTTTTACTTCTTGGAGATGAACACTCGCTTGCAGGTAGAGCACCCTGTATCCGAAGAAGTTTTTCAAACAGATCTTGTCGCGTGGCAGCTTAAAGTAGCAATGGGAGAAACTGTTGTAGGCCAGATTCCTGCAAATTCCCGTGGCCACAGTATCGAGGTAAGAATCTACGCCGAAGACCCCAGCAACGACTTTTTTCCAGCCCCAGGACCAGTCTATGGTTTTGAACCATTCCAACATGCTCATGTCCGCTGGGAGATTGGCCTCGACCCGATTGATGAAGTAAGCCCCAATTTTGACCCGATGGTTGCCAAGCTTGTCACTACCGGGGAAACCCGCTTGGATGCAATTCGGTATATGAAGATGGCTCTGGATAAGACCGTCTTTTGTGGGCCAATCCACAACATGGAGTTTATTTCAGAGATCATGGCCGACGAGATCTTTCTGAAAACTGTTATGGGAACTCGCTATATCGAAGAAAGGCGCGAAGACTTACTGGGGCTGATGGCACGCAAACGAGCCAGCAAACAGGATTTAGCAGATCGTGTGTTGATTCAGTTGGCGAAGTCTCCCCTAGAAAGCCAAGAAATTTGCCAGGTGACTCGCAATGCCTTTCAAACTCATAGCGGTGAGCAAGTAAAATTAAGCCCCAGCTTGCATTTTACCTGCTCCAGCTTTCCTCCCAAATCCGTAGAAATTGGTACTGGAGAAGGCATCCTAGCTAGCCAAACTGTCCGGTTTCAGTATGCTAAGACTCTTGCTCCAGAGGGGCAGTTCGTCTTCTGCAAGATTGACGGTCAAGGATTTCAAAGGCAAATTCCTAGAGAAGATAGCCCCGTTGGTAAGTCGGCAGAACAGGAAAACGCTATTGTCGCACCGGTACCGGGCAAAGTGATAAAGGTTTTAACCTCAAATGACGCTGAGGTAAAAGCAAAGCAAACTGTGGTCATTTTGGAGTCCATGAAGATGGAGTTTGAAGTTCAGGCCAACAAAGACGCAAGGATTAAAGAAGTTGTTGTTAAAGAGGGCCAGCAAGTTAATGCTGATGAACTTTTAATCAATCTTGCTTAGTCAACTTACCTTTCGGAGGCCTTTGGCCTCTGCCTTTCCTTTTAAGTGCGAAACCTGAATATTATTCTCTTTCCTTTACACAATCTTCATAGTAACTCTTCCCCCAATGAAGGAGACTGCGACACTTGCCCGGAAGATTGATATAATCTAAAGGCAAAGACGCAAAGATTATGGGAGAGACTCGATGTTCAGACACTTAGGATTATGGAGCGTAGGAGCGCTAGCTATTGGCTATGGAATTCCTCAAATAGCAGTAGCATCCGATGTAAAGGTTTATGGTAAGTTAATTGGAGCTTATGCCCAGCAAAGCACTTCGGAAGCGGAACTTTCTGGAACGCGGGTGAGCAGTTCAGGCAGTCGCTTTGGAATCAAGGCCAGTGAAAAAATTGACGATAACCATGAAGTTTTCGCAAAGGTTGAATTTGGCCTTTCTTTAACGAGCGCTTCGTCAACAGTGAGCAAGAGGGATCAATATTTAGGCCTCAAAACTGATATTGGTTCGTTTAGCATCGGTATTCGCGACACTCCCTACAAAAAAGCTAAAGTTGATATTTTTGCTGATACCTTCGGCGACCACAATGCCATTATCAGTAGTGGAATCGAGCGGCGAGGCGAACAAGCACTAGCCTACATGTCGCCAGAGATTGCTGGCTTGCAAGTTTATGCACAGTATTCGGATGCTGCTCAGCCAGGATTTGATGGTTCTGAGAACTTTTTCAGCGTTTCACTAACCTATAAACTAGCACCGCTGAAAGTGATGCTAGCTCACGAAAAAATCGCCCGACAGGATTACCAAGACGACGATGATCAATCAGTTTCAGCCGATGATCTCACAGCGACCAAGCTCACCGTAACAGGCAAGTTTGGGGACGCATCTGCAGCTGTGGTTTACGAGATGATAGCTGACGAAACTGGTGATACCCAACTCGATCGCACGGCCTACGGTGCCAATGGTACTTATAGGGTGGGCCAGTGGGAAGGACTACTCGAATACCTCATCGCTAGTGAAAGTGAAACAGAAGCTGGTAAAGACGGGGCAACAATGGCAACATTTGCAGTCAAGCGCCATCTTAGCGATCAGTTTTCTTACTATTTGATGGCCTCAAACCTGAGCAACGACGAGAACGGGTCGTATAAACCCAAAGCCTTCTCTAGCGACTTAACCGCCAGCGGCACCGCTGAAGAGAGCTACACCTCCGCAGGGGTGGGGATGATTTTTAAGTTCTGAAATCAAACAGCTGTCTAGACCTTTGACACCCTCTTTCGCAGATTGTCTGGACGGCCAGTTAATAGTTCCCCATGTTATCGCTAGCTTAGAAATGGCGTAAAAGTTGCTGTAAAGCCTTTAACTTGGGGACACCAACACTCTGAATTCTGCACTCCAGATCACAGTATTTCCTGCCGATAAGAACCCCAGCCCATGTAAAAGTTATTTTAGGGGAGAGGGGAATGCTCAGATTTATTGTAGCTACACTTTTTCTATCGCTGTTCGCTTGCGAAGAAAATTATGAGAAAAATAAACCCTACAGTGCACCCGCCCTGCCAGCCACGGCCGATGTGGTAGGTAATCGCGTATTGACGCCGACCAATCCTAATGGTGGCGATGTTGTAGGAAAGTTTGAGCCGCTCGACCCTGAAGAAAGCGAGCGACGAAAGGCACTCAATGTCATTCAGCCTATCCTATGGGGTGAGTCCATTGCTGGGATCACGATGACCACGGCTTTTTCGGAAGCTAGCTCCATCCTCTCTAATTCCGTAGGCACCAATGGCTTTTTCGTTTTCTACTCTGAGCATGTTGCAATTGCTTGGACAGGTGCCGAGCCAAACGTCCCGTTTGCCATCGTCGCACTTGATGGCTATGGTGGCAGCCTGAGTGTGGGAGGCTCCATTGGCGATATAAAGATTGGAAGTGATCTCAGTTCGCTCCTTGGTAGCTACGAGCAGAATCAAGAATTTGTTCGCACCTTAGCCAGAACCTTCGATGGTCAGGGAGCCGGTTACGACTGCTTTGCTCTGAACACCTGCCGCTACCTAGAGTTTAACGACGGATTCAAGCAGCTAGAATTCCGCCGAGGAGTGATCAGCATTGATAATCAAAATAGAATTTCACTCATCTATAGCCTTATGGACCAAACCTATCCAGCGCCTCTAACTGGTGATTATGTCTACGGCCAATCTCTTGGTGGCCTCACCCTAGCATCCAACCGTACCACCACAGAGCAGGCCATAGGCTTTCCCGTCTCAGAGGATGCCTTCTTTGATTTCTATGACAGCCTTAACATTGGTATCCAGTGGGGTGGAGATAATAGCCCCCTTGTGATCATTGCCCAGAACCGATTTGCTGGTGATATCAATATTGGTGACAGCATTACCAAAAAAATCGGAGATAGCATGATCGATATACTCGACACTCCCCCTGATCCAGCCACCGTCAGCGATGCTGAATTGGTAGAAACTCATGCTCCTGCCTTGATCCAAAAACTGGAGCGAATTCTTCACAACCGGGCCGCTGATTATAACTGCTTGGAGCCTGGCGTTGATGTGACTCCAACTTGCAAGCTTGGGATTTTCGACGATCAGCTGGTGCTCGATTTGCCGGAAGGAGCTTTCCTTCTCCAAAGGAAGGGCACCATGGACCTCGATGTAGTGTCTTTAACTGCACCTAGAACATTCGAAGAAGAAGAAACCGCAGAATAAGCTATTACACTCTTCAGGAGATCGGGATATATGAAACACTTGGCGTTGATCACAACAATTGGACTAGCTTTCAGCCTTGCCTGTGCTAAAAAGCGACCGGTTGAGAAGGTTCAGACTCTCGACGCGAGTCGATGGGCAAAAGGGGTCTTTGAAAATGGCCAGAAGTGGCTTTATAAGGTCACCATAGTTAATAATACTGCGAATGCCGCGCTAGGCTTCGTAGGCCTTCAAAGCGATATGCGTCTCGGTACATTCCGTTTCACTGAAAACAGCCTTGAGTTCCTGTCATCCGAAGAGGTCTTCGGTGACGACACCAATAATGCTAAAGTGATCAACTCTTGGAGCGGTACCCACAGCGACTACCATCGTGCTGTGGTGGGTGGCCAAGTGAGCAACGTGGAATCCGAAAACGACGAAATTCCATGGAACGAAAAGAGTTTCTTTATTGTTGATTGGACGTCAGCCATCGTTTCTGAAGAAGACAGCTTTGGATACGGAATAAGAGGAAGCAGATGTTTCGACAAAGCAGGCTCTCGCCTTATTAAGGACTCTGAATCCATCGAAAGTGAGCATGTAACATTTACGATTGCTGTTGATTTCAAAGGCAATGGCAAATGTGCCTGGACAGACGATATACAGACTCTTCATTACAAGTATAGTTTTATTCCAGATAAGCCTACTGACTACGAGCCCTACGTTTATACTGGTGAAGTTGATCCACTTATGAAGAAGTACGGATACTTCAATACGGTCGTACCCCGTGTTGATGCTAATAATCGCCTTCAATATGACTTTGTCATGAATCGCTGGGACCCGAAGAAGACCCACACATTTTACTTCGCTGAAGATTTCCCCAATGAATACAAATGGATTTATAATGATCCAGAAGCAGGTATTTTTGCCCGGACCAATAAACTATTCGAAGAGAATGGCATTGCCACCCGATTCGAAATACAAGATAACGATGGCAGTAAGAAATTCGGAGATCTCAGATACTCCTTCATCAAGTTCATCGATCACCCAGAAAGACAAGCCCCTTTAGGCTACGGACCTTCGGATGCTCACCCGATCACTGGCGAAATCATCACGGCCAACTCAATGATGTGGATCAGCGACCTTAAATTTTACGCCCTAAGATATCGAGACGAAGTGGAATATGAAAAAATTCAAGACGCTAGTTCAAGTATTTATCGAGAGATGGGTAATATCCTAGGCAACGGTCCTACCAACTGGACCGAGACGGCAGGCTTCCTTGAGAATGCTGACCTATCTTTCTACTATCGCTACCTAGTTCCTGAATTTACTTACAGCAGCCCAGGTAACTATTTTACCCGCGCGATCGACAACACACCCTTCCAGGGCTATGAGCGCACAAATCAGTATATTGTCGACAAACTAGGACCAACATCTAGCTTACCGACACATCTTCAAGCAACGGAAGAGACCATTCGCGAAGGCCTAGAAAAATATGCAAATGCGGAAAAATATGGCAACAATAGCTTTACTGTATTCGAATTCAACGAAGCTATCTTTGGCAATAGTGGCAATACTTTTCAAGATGCGACTTCAGAACAAGTCATCAATGACATCCTATACCGGGTGGCTGTTCACGAGTTTGGTCACAATCTCAATTTAAGACATAACTTTTATGGTTCAGTGGATGCCCGTATCAACCGGATTCGCGGTGAGGATCTTTCATTGAAGCGAACAAGCTCGGTCATGGATTATCTAACTGGTAGTGATGAAGTTGGTCTTGCTTATGACTGGGAAGACTACGATCGCGCCGCCTTGCTCTACGCCTACAGCGACGGCAAAGTGGATATGGCTAAAAAAACGGGAATTGTGCATCTATACTGCACCGACGACCATGAATTTTTCAACCCGATGTGTAACACATTTGATCAGGGAGCAACACCCACTGAAATCTTAATGAGCATGATCGACAACTACGATTCAAGCTATCGTTGGCGAAACTTCCGCTATGACCGAGCGATTTGGGACACTCGATCTTACGAAGGCCGAATGCTTCAGACTATGCTGAGAATTAAGTTAATGGTTAAACTGTACCAGGAAACCTTCCTACCTTCCCAAGTTGCCCAGGAGATGGCTGGATTGGATTTCCTGAGTCCAACTTTTAAAGACAATCTCACAGCTTTTATACGGCAGGACATTACAGAAGCAGTGAAGCTATCAGCGGCCTTCTTCGCTGCGGTAATCAAGCAATCATCTTTCGATCGGGACCACTCTAACCTCTACGATGAGTTCACTGGCCAGTTAAAGCAAGTGGGAATCTACCCTGATAAAGCATGGGCGCAACGATTCTTGATGTTTGACGATGCCTTCCCGTTGAATCCCAATTTTGGCTTCATCCCTGTTTCCTACATCAATCTCCGATCGAATACGCAGATCGGACCTGTCGTCGACAGCATCTTATTCGACAGCTTTGTCAACGCCGGCGAAGCACCTTATACTGATTTCGATGATCTCGGTAGGCTCTACTACGGTATCAACGCCGCACGATTCTTCGACTTCGAGGGAGAACAAGGTGCCGTTGACCTTATGAAAATCGAATGCTTTACAAGCCGAACCTTTAACAGTCAGTTTGGAGTCGACAGTGCTACCCTCGACCCAGGCTTCAATCGCCTGACACCAGACTGGGCAACCTTGGATGCCAATGCCAACGACTACTTTAAGACCGAAACCGAAGTCCTAGCCACTGTCATCAATGACGAGGTTTACGTCACTGGCCCCACCAAGAATCGCTATGCTGCTGGCGTCTTTCTCAATAACGACCTCAATGGAGTTCTCAACAGCCATCGCTTCTACAAGGACATTACCAGAGGCGAGGTTGAAAGTTGCCAATGATCAAGGCCTTTATCACTGTTCTGGGCCTTTTTATTGCTGGTAGCACAGTAGTCGCAAAGCCCTATTACTGGTCTGGCTCCACCGCAGCCAGCTACTCTTCTGACTTTGAAGGCGCAAACCCCAGCGCCTTATTTAGTTTAGCGCTTAACTACCCTGTGTCCGATGTTTGGACTCTAGGACTGAGCCAGGCGGTCAGCAAAAAGTTTTATATTTTTCCCAACGAGGACGAATTCGGGCTAACCGACACGGTAGTTTCAACCAGTCACAAGCTGATACCCATATGGGGATTGGAACACACTGGTAGCTTTAGTCTGAGCCTACCGATCTCGGAAAGCTCTTTAGACAACGAAAAAATCACAACTGCTAAGGCAGCCTGGAGCGGAAGCCACTCCATCTTAGATAGTCAGCTGAGCCTAAGCTATGGCTTGAACGCCGCAGGCTATTTTTCCGTCTATCAATCTGAACTTAGCGACGACGGCCTGGGAGGCGCTCCTTTGCCCACAAGTAGCGTGGGTATCAGCCACGGCGGGTCCTATACCATGCTTGAATCTCTATCTGCCAACTACTCAATAAGCTATACCCGGGTTTGGTATTACAACCTAGACCCTGAAGTGACGAGTTTATTGATTGCCATAGCCGACGTTCCCAATGAGCTATTCAATAATACTATTGGCTTGACCTACAGTATGGACAAGGGTTTGAGCGTCAGCGCGGGCTTCAGCAAGGGTAATCAGATCACCCAGCTGGGCTCCATCGATCTCGCAATCTTCGACGCTGAGCTTACCCAATACTATTTGAGTCTTGCTTGGTCATTCTCAAAAGAAACCTTCTTTGATGTGAAACCTAAAAAGCGAAAGAGACTGAGACGTAAGGCGCCGAAGCCTACAGCTCCCGCCCCAACAGTTCCATCAAAGCCCGAAGACCCACCTCAACTGCAGGCTCCCTCTCCCCTTCCAACAGAATCGGAATAACGCGACTTAGATGATTCTAAATTCAGCTAGCTTAGAATCATGGAGTAAACTGCCGGAATATGTAGATCTGGCAGAAAAGTTTGTATTTAAGCCATGATGAGACTCGCTCTCATATTTACAGGCACCACGACAAATGGGATACTAGACCTGGTGCTTGATCCATGTGCCGATCAATACACCCCCTGGGATCTCCGATAAATTATCCCTTTAGGAGCTATCATGGCATTTCAAGACTTTGTCACCGAGTCAGGGTTAAAGATCCTGGCTATGGCTCGACTCAGCCAATGCGAATACAGTGTCGTACTTTACTTACTCAATTGCTCGGTATCTGGCCTGACCCAGCTAATTACCACAGAACAAGAGTTCGCTTCGCTCATCGGTTATGACGAGGAGACCCTCGATCGCGCCATGACAAATCTAGCGGAGCGAAATATCATATCGATCAAATATGGTGAGTATCACCAGCCCGCAGATCGACGGTCCATAAGGGTCGGCATGAAGTGGGACACCAACGAGTGGCAGCTGACATTCGATGAGGATGTCACCTCTCAGGATGCGATTGTGTTTCCCTTCCGTCGGGATTCAAATTTAACTGTTTTGCCTAGCACTGAGACCCAAACACCAACCATCAAGCATCCTTTGCCAACCTGGAAGCGGATTGTGGAAGCCTACCTTGAAGGCCGAGACGAAGAACTGGCGGATGAAGCCATGGACAAAGCCGAGCGGGATGCCAAGATATTAATTGATACCCACCCCGTCGATCAGGTGATACTGATGTTAAGGCACTTCGGGGATCGAGTCCCAACCTTAAGCCTGCTAGCCTCCTCATGGCAGCACTATCAGTCGATTTTCGAGGAAGAGACCGAGAAAGTAAACCTGATGGAAGCCCGGCACAAGCACCATGAGCTTGACCACCGGCTTCGGGATTCTGTGGATCTTCTACTCAAACAAAAGTCATCATTGAAGCTCAATGACGAGGAAATTACCGTGCTTGAAATCCTGTATAATCATCGCCACCCTCGCCGGCAGCTTTTTTGGGCCTATCAAACGCGAGCACGGTATCCAAACCTGAAGTCCTTTTTTGAAGACAATAGCTTCCTGATGCTACCGGTCACGTCATCTGGGGCTGTCGTCAAAAAGCGACCTCACCGAGATTGAGGATCAACTCATGTATTCACACTTGAGTTAGATCTATTAGGAGGCTTGGGGGAGTGCTTCGGTCGGATAAAACAAACGAACACCCTCCACCTCTAGGATGATACCATCAGCGTTCTTTATCAGAACGAAGGTTTGCCCACCCAGAGAAAAGCTTTTTTCTACGTTCGGAGCTAGAGAACTAAGATCAAAATCAACAAAAGCTCCAGAATCAAAGCTTAGATGAAGCATGGTATCGATTACATCCATGCCCGAAAACTTAAACACTTCGGACGTTTTAATGGGTTTTCGCGGACTGGAGGCCATGGGAGTGATCGAAATCGTCTCTTCCGCCATATTTGCCAAGTCATCATCTGATTCGGCATCATCTTCGATAGGAGATAGCTCGCCCTCATCCAGGTCGTCAAGATCAAGGTCATCGAGATCGTCTTCGTTGAGATCGTCTAAGCCAGCTTCTGCCTCTTCAATATCATTCTCAGCGAGTAGCTCCTCGGTATCATCATCGAGGTTGTCCTCTGCAAAATCCTCTTCCTCCAAGCTGAGGTCTTCGAGATCATCAGCAACCAAATCGTCCGTAGCCGACTCTTGGCTGCTCTCTTGATCGACTTCTGGGTGGGACTCTAGCATACCCAACGCAGATTCCCGATCGTCAGCATTCACATCAGAGGGAGTGCTTGCTAACACTTGAGCTTCTTCATCGATATCTGCTATCAGTCGATTTTCAAAGTCCTCTTCATCAGTATCGGATAGGTCATCGATTTCCTCAAACTCCGTGTCCGCCTCAGGGCTTGCAGCACTGGAACTCGCCGCGGGAGCGGCTTGGGCCGGAGTCTCACCAAACACGTCATCCGCTGAAAGATCTTCTATTTCAGGTTCATCGCCGTCACTATCAATGCTGTCTGCGCCTTCATCGATAGCCTCCAGGTCAACCTCTCCATCTTCGATGGGAATATCATCCTGAGCAAGCTGATCCTCAACAACCTCGACGCTAGTGTCATCAAGGTCCAGCTCTAAGTCGTCATCCAAGCTAGGTTCATCTTCGGATAGATCGCCATCATCTAAATCAATATCGAGGTCTATATCGTCATCGACGACGTTTTCACCAAGACTCACATCGTCATCAATTTCATGATCACTTTCACTTAGAAGCTCCATTTCGGAGTCATCAGCCTGAGACTCCTGGGCCCCTGCTTGATCAGAGGCTGCGGCATCGTCGTCGAGATCCAGATCATCCTCAAGGGCTAGATCATCATCGTCAACAGCTTCATCGGCAGCTTTTTCGGGCTCGATCTCACTGCTATCTCCAACATCGTCAAGGCTGAGATCGTCACCAAGATCGACCTCATCCAAATCTCCATCGAGATCGATATCATCTGCCACAAGATCAGCATCAGCTTGATCGATTTCAGCATCGACTTCCATGCCTTCGCCAGCTGACAAAGCATCTTCTTCATTGTTTGCTGTAGACTGCTCATCTAAATCGATCTCATCATCAAGCTCTAAACCTTCCGCTTCATCAGATATGGTATCTCCACTTTCTGATAACTCACTATCGTCGCCTAGGGCCGATTCGTTGTCTTCCACCATTAAGTCTGAGTCATCAAGCTCGCCAAGTTCATCAAGCTCATCGTCTCCCACCTCAGCTTCGACTTGGCTTCCACCTACCTCACCTGCATCCTCGATATCAAGATCATCATCAAGGTCCAAATCATCATCGCTGACCTCACTCTGTTCTAAGGAGTCTTGCCCCTGATCACTTTCCGGGGCTCCTCGGTCATCGGTCAAATCAGGCTCTGCGTCCCCTCCAGCGAACGGGTCATGCTGCACCGCTGCATCCTGACTGTAGGGAGCTAAGGCTTCTACAAAGTCACTGATGCCACAGCGATCGATGACTTCAAGGAGGGACTCATCATCTTCTACCTTATCCGCATAGAGAGTCACGACGTTTTTTATGAGGTCTGGTAGCTTGTCCGCAGGGACACCCTCCGCCACAAATGAAGCTAGTTCAGGCACCTGCTGATTTTTGCCCCCAAGACTAATCCGATAACCATTGGCTTCGCCAACGACAGCGATATCTAATGTGTGGCAAGGAGTGCAGCATTTGAAGCAACCATTGATTCCAATCTTTAGTGGCGACTCAAGACTCAACTCTGCGAGGGTCTTAGCCAGATCCATGGCTGTCCCTAGTGCATCCTGTTCGTGATCGCTACATAATTCCCCGAGGCATGTCACCGCTTGATGTAAGCCTTGCTGATAATGCCTCACACCTAGTCCGCAAGCCTCTAGCTCCTTGGCAACGCGAGCAGCTTCCTCTTCTTTGACAAATAGCCCTAGACGCTGATCTTCTGTAGCTTTGACAATGGCAAGATCGTTAGCACAAAGCTCGGCAACTTTTTTCAGCTGAACGGAATTATAGATGCCTCCGGGAGCTTCCGTGGACAAAAATAGTGTTCCGTTTTTCAATTTGAACAGCTTTTCGCTCACCTTCCGCCTCAATGTGTTAGGACAGGGATTACTAGTCATGTCGGATGGTTGAAGAAAGACTTTAAGCGATGGGGATTCGTTCAGGTAAATTATTGTAATTATGAGGGATTTAAAAAGGAGGGGTATCCCTCCTGTAATACGTTTAGCTGCTTATTCGCTAGCTAGTTTAAGTTTTCAAGGTAGTCACGAAGTCTCTGATTCATGAGAGCCTTGGACACCCAGAAAGTTTCTGCCAATTGCATAACAATGTCGAGACTACTGTCGATTTTTTCCACTTCTGTTCGCAAGATATCAGCGGGAATCAGCAGCATGCCAGCGAAGATATTGGACTGAATCTCCAATACCTCATCAGGGGCTTTCTTCATCATATGGGCAACTGCTTGCCCTGAGCGACAGAGATACTTATAAAGTTCTTTGGCAATCAGAAAACGAACGTAGGGGCGCATCTCACCGCCCTTGTACCTAATATTGACCTGTAGCGCCTCATCCTGCCCCTCTTGATCGACAGCAATAGGATCTTCAAGGCTTTCATCAGCTTGCAGCGAGATATTGGAGTAGAGCTGGAAAACCTCAGGAATATAAATAGGAGCTTCGTGAAACTTGCCAACCGTTAAAACATGATTTGCGATTTTTGCAACCTCTGGTCGGTTGATATCAAAAAGCTCTTCAAATGTTTTTAGCTGGCCCTCGATCTGCCATTTATCTGGATTTTTAAAATATTCCTTCTTCAAGTTTTCTAGGGATTTGCCACCAAGAGAAAAGCTTCCATAGCCTTTGAACTCAAAAACAGCTTCTTCTAGGCCAACCTTGCCACTAGCAATATCGATTAGCAATCGCTCGTCGATATTGAGATGATCAGCAATGCTTTTAAGGGTTGCTAGGGCTCGGATATTCTTTTTGCCTTTTTTCCAATGACTACAATCAGCGGGATCGTAGCCTAAAATCGCCCCAACATCTTGGTCAATGACCTTGACGTTTCCTTCATATCGAATCTCAAGTGCCTCTTTGCAGAAACGAAACAGGGTTGCTGAGTGGGGATACCGATTTGCTTCAACCTTTTTCATGGTCGCTCCCAGTTTTGTCGTATCATTCCAGCCTTGGAACATACAAAGGTAGTTTGGTTTTTTTCTTATACAATTAGAAACAATTTTTTTCTTAGGGTCAAGCCGATGCCCCATAAATCTTGGCGTGTTTTTGATCAGATCTCAAGCTGTATCGCTGTTACAATGTGATACTTAGAAAACTTTTGAAGTGGGTCATCTGAGTCACGACTTTCCTGCGAAATTCCAATTTTAAAGTTACCATCATGCTCCATATCAAAGCGATAGTGAACGCCGAATTTGGTGTCAATGTCAGTTCTGCTTGTGGTAGCATCAGGGAAGACCTTCTGCCCTAGGGACAAGTCAAGGTCGATCACTGACAAACCCCAAAATCTTAACAGATACTCAAGCTCTAAGCTGGTTGAAGAATAGGAGTCTGCGGCCACGAGATCATTGGTGAAAGTTCGGCTTAGATAGATCAGCCGAACATTAAATTCTTGCCGAGGTTGCTGCCATGCTCGCCCCCCGAAGCCGAACCTGAGTAAGCGCGACGAGCGATCTGAAGCAACTCCTTGCAAATCACCACTTAAGGGATCAATTATGTCTGCCCTGCTAGGAACGGGATCTTTATAAACCCCAAGATCGAAAATTAATTCAGGTTGCCAAGACAGGTCTTGGTAGCGGTAATTATTTTCTAATATCAAACCATCTAGTGCCCGTTCGGATCCTAAAACCAAGGTCTGGATATAGGCTCGGCCTCGCAACCACTTGCGCCTACCAAAATAATATTCAGAATAGATTTTTTGATCGACCTGATCCACCTCATGCAGAGCCTTTTTAATCCACCCCAAGCGACGGACATCGTAGCCAAAGCTTAGTCCAGATGCACGGCCTTGCATCACGTACCGCCATATTTTGGCCGAAGCCTGGTAGCCAAACCCAGACAAACCAGTGATATCGTCTTGGAAGGATAGGTTTTCTTTGTCCGATGTCTGGAACAAGTTAGTATCAAGAACAAAACCTAGGGATCCGTTAGCACCCCAGCGATTGAAAATAACCATAAGGTCGCGGAAACGATCGATACTATCCATAATTCGCTGATCTTCTGCATACCAATTAGACTCTTTAAAGTATCGATCAGCAAGTGGAAAATCTTTGTTACGAAAGGCAATCACCCCCAAGTAGTAATATAGCACCTGTCGATCCCCAAAGTGCTTGCCATCAGCAGCTTTGATAAACCAATCCCGAGCCTTATCCCAATTGTTGTTTTCAAAATATCGCAAGCCAATGGAGTAAGCCACAGCCCCACCTTGAACGCTTTCGTAGCTCGCTTTGAGCTGCTGGATGGCAAGCTTGCCAAGATTGATTCCGCCGAGCGCATCACCTTGCAGCCAACGCCAGCGGGAAGACGTTTTAAACTCTTCACCAGCCTGTTGCAACAACCACAAGGCTTGGCTGTAGTCTCGCCCCTGAAGCAGAGCCTGGCTGGCTTTCATGGGGTTTTTAACGTCTAAGCCAAGGACCTCACCAGGGTAACGCCGCGGCTTGCCCTCAAGAACGGGAAAGAGTAATTCTGGGGTCGTTCGACGAAAGATATATCGCACCTTCTTTCGGGGTAGAATTTTTTGTAGAAATGGTTTCTTACTCTTGCGTACGAGCAGCTTGGTTCCTGCCACCTGCCAATGAACCGGGGGAACCGCCTCGCTGAGCACTGGATCCTTGATAATTCTCACCTGGCCACTAAACACATAGAGCATCGCCTGGTCTGGAGCCCTAGGGTGATACTCCACGGCAAAATCTGCAGCATTACTGCCATCAAGCTGAAGCCAGTCTCCCACAATTACGGTCCAGTTGGGTATATTGCCTCGATCGAGTTGCCGGCTTCTCAGCATTCCCTCTTGCAAAAGGATCAAACGTCGTTTCTCGGCTTGCACCAATCTTGCTTGTGAACCAGGTAATAGAAAATGCTCATCCTGCTTTAAACGGCCCAGCTGAATGGTGCCACCGGACGACTTCAGCTTTTCGTCCCAGTCTAGGTTTCTTGCTAAGGTTTTCAATACATATAATTTGTCATCACGCCACGAAAATGCACTACCCTGAACAGCTAAGGCATAAGGCTCCTCTTCAGAGAAGCTCGATGACTGCTGTTCCAACTCCTGAAAATCCGGTGTAATCAAGGCTGGGGGCGAGGTATTGAGCTTCTCCTTAACCAGAAGATAGAAACTTACAAACTCCGACCCCTTATCGTTGGAAACAATAGTTATGATTTTGTAAGCGCCAGCCTGCCAGGAGCCGGTGTCCACCCGACAATCAATCCCATCACAAAGCTTTTCCTTGCTCAGCCACCACTGAATCAGATCATTCTCCGAAGAACTCTTCAAGCGCAATGAGACGATGTCACCACGATTCACAACGACTCTTGTTTGGGAATGACCTAGAATCTGAGGCAAGCCCGGTGATTCGGCCCTCAGTTCTAAACTAATCCACGCTAGAACTATTAGAGTCAGGAAGCGCAAAAAGGTTCTCCATCATAAAATCCATCACGATAGAGATCGGACACTAGGCAGCATCACTCAAAGTCCTCAGAAGGCTGATTGTGCCTAGTATGCCGCGAGAAACTCTTAGCTAGTTTGATCTAAAAAGCGGAAAAACGCCCGTTCGTCCTCATCCAGTTCGGTGGGTTGCTGACACTCCGAGCAAAGTTGATCTGTGGATGAGTCAATCAACTCTTCGGGATCTCGATCCCCTGAGAATAAGATGGACTCCTCATGACCGCAGTGGGGACAAGTGAAGGCTCCGTAAAATGATAGGATATGGCCATGGCCAATAAAGCGTGGAAAAATATTGATCTGTTGGATCACTTCGTGGCTGCATTCTTCGTACTCTATCTTGCGACCAGTTTCGAAGCTACTCAAAAAAGCTAGCCAAAAGCGGGCACCGAGGCTAGTGACACAGTCAACTTCCTTGAAATTAAACCTAACGTTATTGCCCATCGACTGACCGAGACCCTGACAGCACTCCTTCACAGATTCGTTCATGGTGCCATCGAAGGCAATGATATCTAAGTTGCCATGTTTCTTGTGCCTGTAGGAAAACATAGATCCCCGCCGATGTACTTTGACCTGAGTCACTTCTCGGAGCGGCTATCGAAACCATAAGCGATACGCAGCAGATAGGCCTAAGACAGCTGTTATCTTAAGAGTTTTTCTGGCTCATCCGAGCCACCACCATTGGCGGAACAAACGAGCTGACATCACCGCCATGGACGCTCAATTCCTTCACCAAGCTTGATGAAACATAGGCAAATTGAGACTTGGTAGGGAAAAAGACAGTCTGAATCTCGGGAGAGATCTTATGGTTGGTCATGGCCATCGGCATCTCATAGGAAAAGTCAGCCTCAGTTCTAAGCCCCCGGACCAAGCAGGTAGCATTTTCCTTACGAGCGAAGTCGACTACCAAACCGGCGAAAGCCTTGACCGAAATTTCGGGGCGATCCTTATAGATATCTTGAATGATCTCAACCCGCTCCTCGTCGCTAAACAAAGGGCGCTTGCTACTGCTTTGACCAACCCCAATAACGAGGCGATCAAAAACGTGCAGGGCTTGCTCGACGATATCCTCATGCCCTAAGGTAAAAGGGTCAAAGCTACCGGCAAAAACTGCAACCTTCATATTATTCCTCTCCAAGCCTTTCAAAGATCGTGATGAAAGTTCTTCCATATCGTTTATGTTTTGATTCGCTCCAGATCGCCAGGGACCTAAGATCTTCGATGACTGGTAACCCTCTTTGATCACACTCGACGATCATCTTACCTCCGGGGACTAGAACCCGAGCGGCTTCCTTTGCCAAGCCTGGCAAGAGATCAACAACCTGATCGTAGGGGGGATCGATCCACAAGATATCAGCCGCATCGGAGCCCTGGGCTGTCAGAACCTTCACAGCATCGCCTTGAATAATCTTCATAGTGATGTGCCTTTGATTGGCCAGGGCACGAGTTTCCATCAAGGCTTTATTTTCGCGGAGGCACTTAACTGCTGCCAGCGATTGGTCGATGAACAGGCTGGAACGGCAACCTCGGCTTAAGGCTTCGAAACCTATAGCCCCCGAGCCACTGAAAACGTCAATCACTCTCGCGTTGTGAAGATCAAACTGGAGCGAGTTCCAGACCGCTTCTCTTGTTCTTGACGCAGTAGGACGAGTATGTAATGCTGGAGGACTTTTGAGGGTGAGGCCGCGACACCAGCCCGAATTTAATTTGATTGCCATCGGAGACTTCCTCGTCTAATAGAGATCGGTCGCAACGTTAAGCCAAGGGCCTAGACAATAGTTCTTTAGAATTCATTTTTCATTAACATTTTGAATTCCTGTTTCCAATAGAGGTCGTGACATGAATATACAACAAATTCAAGAGGCTAGAGAGCAATACGGAATCGAAGGCTGGGGCTCCGGCTATTTTGGCATTGATGACAATGGTAATGTTGTCTGCCACCCCACCGGTGAAGAGCACCTTTCGATCGATTTGCCAGACCTCGTGGAACAGGCAAAAGAGAACGGCATTTCAGCCCCTATGATTCTGCGCTTTCCACAGATCATTGAGAACCAGATAGCGAGGCTTCATCATGCCTTCAAAGAGGCCGTCTGGGAATATAGCTATGAAGGGGGTCACCGAGCCGTTTTCCCTTTCAAAGTGAACCAAAGGCGAGAGTTTATCGACCACATCGTTCGCTGTGGCTCCGATTACCACTATGGCCTTGAAGTGGGTAGCAAGCCCGAGCTACTGGCAGCAATGAGTTATAATCTATCCGAGAAAGCTCTGTTTATTTGTAATGGTTTTAAAGACCGTGAATTTATCGAAACGGGCTTCATTGCCAAAGCCATGGGTAAAAATGTGGTTCTTGTGGTTGAAGGTCCTGACGAGCTTTCCCATATCATCGATCTAGCCAAGGAAAACCCTGCGCTCTGTCCAGATATTGGTATTCGCGCGAAACTCTACAGCCGAGGCTCTGGCAAATGGGCGAAGTCCTCCGGGGAGTCTTCTAAGTTTGGCCTGACCACAGTAGAGGTTTTGCATTGTATGTCGCTACTTAAGAGCGCGGGCATGGAAGACCGCTTGCAAATGCTGCATTTCCATATTGGCTCTCAGGTAACTGAAATCAAGCGCATTAAAAATGCGATCAAGGAAGCGTCTCGGGTGTTTGCAAAGGTAACCCACATGGGGTTTTCGCCGCAATTTTTGAACATCGGTGGTGGTGTTGGGGTTGACTACGACGGCAGCAAAACATCGTACCAATCCAGTGCTAACTATTCACTTCAAGAGCTTGCTAACGATGTGGTCTATGAAATTGGCGAAGTTTGCAAGCGAGAGAAGATTCAAGCGCCACAGATTGTAACCGAAAGTGGCCGCGTAATTGCAGCCTATCACTCCATTGTTGTTGCCGACATTCGTGAGGTGCAAAGCACCGAGAGCTTCTCGGCAGCAGAGGGGTTTGAACTCGACTTTAATGAAAATACCAATCACAAAAGTTTGGGCGAGCTGAAGTACATTATAGAAAACATCAATCGCAAGAACTACATCGAATACTATCACGATTCTATTGAGTACTATGAAGAAATGTTTACCCTCTTCAACTTAGGCTATGTGAATCTTGAGGAACGTGCTCTTGCGGAGCAGATGTTCTACCGGATCTGTCGCCGGGCCTTGTACTTTTCATCATTTGAGAAACATGTTCCCGAAGAGTTCGAATCTTTGCAGCAACGAATGGTGAGTAAGTTTCTCGCAAACTTCTCCATCTTTCAATCCATTCCAGACGCTTGGTCTATCGACCAACTGTTCCCGGTCATGCCTTTATCACACCACGAGCAAAAGCCAACGCACAAGGCGACCATCGTGGATATCACCTGTGATTCTGATGGCTGTCTGGAACGCTTTATCGATCGCAAGGACTTTCGCCAGACTCTTGACTTGCACTCTCCAAGCGATCGGCCCTACTACCTTGGCTTTTTCTTAGTGGGCGCTTATCAGGAAAGCTTGGCTAACGAGCACAACCTGTTTGGGGCTATCAACGAGGCCGAGGTCTATATCGATGAAAAAGGCGATTGGGAGATCAGAAAGACCACCATAGGCGACCCAATTGAGGAATTGCTAAACACCCGTAACTACGACACCCCTGAGATCCTGACGAGCCTCAGCAAGCAGTTAGAATCAGCTTTTTCTGAAGGTAAGCTTCCTGGTGACGTGAAAGATTCTTACCAATCCCGCCTAGAAGTGATGATGGCAGGCTCCCCATACCTTAGAGAGTCCAATAAAAACAAATATTTATAGATACAACCGCCTAGTATGAGGGAAAACCCGATTTTTCCCTCAAGGATTCCCACTCAAGACCGATCTTTTCCTTAGATTTGGTTTAGTTTTTAACGGTGGATGCGATGGGTATTTCCATTAATCTCGTCCAGAAGGACAACTGGGATCTTGTAGAATATGTCGGGCCGATCGATGCTGAAGCAGAGGTGCACCTAGAGCAACTCTTATCGAAGTTGGGCTCGCAGATTAAGTTCAACTTCAAGCAAGTTGAATCGGTAAATTCTTGCGGGGTACGTAGTTGGATCAATTTCATGCGCGAGTTGGAAAAAGGCGATCGCAAAATCGTTTTCGAAGAGTGCACGAGCGAGATCGTGATGCAGATCAATATGATCCCCAGTTTCAAGGGCAAAGCAGAGGTCAAGTCTGTGTACGGTTGCTACATTTGCGATGAATGTGGCAACGAAGAATCGGTTCTTTTTGAAGCCGGAAAGAACTTACCAAGTGGCCCGATTACCGAACTTCCAGGGAAGGCGTGTTCTCAGTGTGGATCTGAGATGGAGCTAGAAGAGATGGAAGAGGAGTACTTCGCTTTTCTAGCTGCTTAAGGAGCGTTCGAAAACCATGAAGGTACATGATGTCTGAAGCTGCCAACAGTTTAGAGCAAAGACAGACCGTCGAGCAGGTATTTGGCAAGTTCTCTCACTTCGCCAAAGTGCTTCTTGACGCCTATGCTGTGGTTGACAAAAATGGCAAGGTCGTAAAAGCTAATCAGCTTTTCGCTCAGCTCACTGGCATTAAGATGAGACAGATCTTAAAGACTGAGTCAATCAATGAGTTGCTCGAATTCTCTGTGAACGATGATGTTATTGGCATTGAAAATCTGCTCGAATATGAATCCCCGATTCGCATCGACGAGGTACGAGGTAAGACCAATAGCGGCGCAGAACCGAAGAACCTTATTTTAGGCCTTTATCCATTTTTTAATGACGAAAAAAGCGAGAAGCTCGGTGCCTTCCTAATCATGAGGGATGTCACAGCAGAAACGAATCTCCAGGATCAGTATAAAGACAAGGCTATCCAGTCCATTACTGACCCTCTCACGGGATTGTTTACCCGAGGCTACTTCGAAGAGTACCTTACTGGACAAGTCACTAGAATGGAAAACAAGGCTGCTAAAGATCGATACCCAATTTCAATCGTCATGTGTGACATCGACTTTTTCAAGAAGGTGAATGATCAGTACGGTCACCAAGCCGGCGACTATGTGCTCAAGGTCGTTGCAGAACTGATGCGCAAAACATTTCGGAAAACTGATGTATGCTGCCGCTATGGTGGAGAAGAGTTCCTGGTCATACTACCCGCAGCAAATTTTGAGAACGCGGGCCATGCCGCAAACAAGCTGCGGCATGCGGTTCAAAAAGCGCAGATTGTGTTCGAGGAGACTCATATTCCTGTCACCATTAGCTGCGGCGTGAGCACCATCAATATTGGTCAAGAGAGCTATGAAGAGACCATGGCCCGCTCCGATGCAGCCCTCTACGAAGCCAAGCGCAGCGGACGAAATCTCGTGTGCCTGCATGATGGTGATCAAATTATTCCCACAGACAGAGACTAGATCCTAACGGCTCAGGGTTTTAGGCCTGCTCGTTTTCTTGAAGGAACTGGTCAGCCATCGCTTCTAACTTGCGATTCAAGATCTGGCCTTTAACTTGGAAGTCTACAGCCTCATAGTTGAAGTCGCTCCAGTCAATAGGTAAGTAAAGGCTTTCCTCTTCCTCTAGAAGAAATTCTTCGAAGTAGATATCGAGATAATCGACTAGGAAGAGTGCTGCTTCGCTAGCCTTCATCTCTTCCGCCTCAAACATCACCCTACCCTCGACTGGATAGTAGAAGCTCTCATCAGGGTTTTTGAGAAGTATACAAACATAGACCCCCGGACCATCTTTCCTAGCAGAGACCGAAAAACTACGCCCCTTGAGAGCAATTTTATATTTGGCATTCATGGCGGTAGCCAATTCCTGGCATTCTTCTGGAGTTATAAATTTTTCCTGCTCTTGCATGGACTATCTCCTTAGTTCGAACTGATAAGGTGATCGGGTGAACGCTGGTTTTCATGGCTAACCATAAGGCCGGCAGTAATATCATCAAATAGGCTCATCGCCTTCTGGACACCCTGGCTAAGGTAGTCTTGGTATCCTAAGTCCCAGTTCTTGCTAGTTTCCAAGAGTGTTGTCATCATTAAAGTCACAAACTCATCATGCTTTGTCTTTAGCTCCATCTGGCTTAGCGCCATGAACGACTCTAAGATATCGCGATCCAAAGCCTTAAACGTAAACTCCTGCGTAATCAGTCCATGAACAAAGGCTGTACTTAAAAGCTTTTCTAATGGCCCTGTACCTTGAGCAACCTGCTTCATGTAGAATAAGCCTGAAAGGCCCAGAGCATAGTCTCGAAGCAAGCCGAAATCTGACATCGATCCGATAGGACAGAACTTAAGTTGGTTACGATCCCCCTGAAACTGCGGTGTCATAGGAAAGCGATTAAACAGGCCTTTCAAGATTTCACTTGCTTCAAAGCCAAGCACATCACTTAACACGCGATCGATATGGAATAGTATTTGGCCCCACTGCCCACCTTGAAACAGAACCTTTAACTCCTCGGCTCCTTGAATCTCGGCTTCCATCATCCGATCGATCAAACGCTTTCTTAGATCCTGAATCAAGGAAACGCCAACTCTAAATAGAGTTTTAGCATGTTCCTGCTTGAGAATAGCAAGGCCACGATCGGTATCTCCATCTGAAAGATAATCCAAGCCAAGGCCGACCAAAGCACGACATTGCTCTAGAACACGATTAAGCCCATGCAAGTCTTCTGGCTCAACCTGGGCTGCACTGCAAAGGGAGTTGGCTAAAAAAAGCAGCTGCTGATGAACTTCAAACTGCTCATCCATAGTCCACTGCCTTTCCTGAGCTAGGACTAGAATGCTCATGAGATAGGAGCCAGCAGCCGTGGGTTGAGCTACCGCACCCTGGCGACGAGGACTACTTTCGCTCCAGCGATCTTTGAGGTGCTGCAAATCAATCGGTGTAAAACACGATAGGCTCTCCTCATAGGGTACAAAACCATCCTCTTCAAGGCGAGCCATGCGGAACTGGCGAATAGCTTCTTCACTCTCACTGGCAAGCGCAAACGAGGCATGACCGAGAATTGAGTAAGCGTAGCGAAGATTATGCTCGCATATGGACGAGATAAGTTTCAAAACGAAAGATACCGTTTCCGGGTCGTCGCTAAACAAGCGATAAAAAACTTGCTGGCATGGCATTGCGTGGACAAGGTCTTGCTGTTCTTGGGTCATAGCCTCATATTCTTCCAAGTCGAAGACTTCTACCAGACCAGCAAGAATGCTAAGTTGGTATTCTTCGTCAAGGTAGGCAAAGCGTCGGTACAGCTCTGCAGAACTGATTTCGCCAAAGTAGTTCAGCAACTCATACACTTTTTTAGGTACAAGGCGGTCTTTGCTCCAGACATCGTAATCAACAATGCGGGCCACTTGATCATCTGTGAGATGAGGCAGTACATCAAGGCAATCAGCAATTCCCTGGCGTTTCAGACCGTAGTATAAAGGCTGCGTTGGCAGGGACTGGATAATTTGCTTGGCATCTGGACTCTGAAGAATCGCATGAAAGTCTATGCCTGCGAGAAATCCTGACGGTTGCCCTGGTTCCCAGGGTAAGCTTTTGTGCCCGGCATCGAGCGTCGATGCCACACTAGTCTCGGACAAACGGCCTGCCATATGTTATCCTTTATGATACTTGATTTTCTCTGAGGACACGGGTTGCCATCGTTACGGCCCCGGATAAGCATGCCAGTATAGCAGTAAAACATCAGTCTTTCAACCAAGAAATCCATCGCTTAGAGCCCTTTCAAATACTCCGCCAAAGGTACGGCATTAGTCAGTAGGAATGCTGGCAGAGCCAGTAAAAGCTCAATTATTCCTTGCTGTTCCTGAAATTCATCAAGCTTTGCAATGCGAGCCTGGCTCAGCCGCATGCCCTGCTCTTCAGTCATGGCACGCTTTTCTTGGTCGTAGCTGGTACCGGTCTCTTGTTCAAGACGAGAAAACTCGGCAAGGAAGGTAAAATTGGAGTCGCTGGAGCACCGGGTAAATAGCGCTTCCAACCAGGGTAAAGACTGGCGTTCATCAAGGAGCCAATCCTGAGCCAACTGAACTTGAACCCAAAGATAGACCCCGCCAACCCAAATTCCCCCTAGAAGACTTAAAAATAGATCAACTCCTGTGGGAAGCCACTGACCTCCCCAAACAAACCGAACCGCAGATGCAAAAGAAATGGTCATTAAGACTTTCATTTTCAAAGCTGTTGCCAGGGACGATGCCTTCAAGCAACGCCTCTCCCCAAGAACAAGTTGTTGCTGGAAGGCTCCGATGGATTCTCTAGGACACTGACCCAACTGGATCTGCTGATCGACAAAGTAACGATAAGTGGTGAAGGTGGGGTGGTATTTAGCAAGTGGTGACAGAGTCAGATTAAGCCGCACCTGCCGGAGATCATTGTGCAAGGCTTGGATCATCTTGTCCCAGGGAACAAGCATGTAAGCGCTTTTAAAAAACAAAATTGCGATGATGAGAAGAGCTGAAAAAATCATAGCCCTCATCATAGAGTGAGAAGAGCTAAAGGGATAAGGACATAAACTCACTAGTTCGGACATCTTGCTTAGTGGATGGCCGAGGCCTCCCGTTCCTGCCAGCGAATCATCTTGATTTTAAAAGCATCATCATCCATAGGCTTTCTGAGGAGTGGCTTGGCGAGATGAAGGTAAAACATGAGGCTTCGAAAATCTTCAGCTACCAAACGATAGTTTAACTGCTTCCAAACTCCAGAAAGGTCGATACGCTGCCCCTGGCTGTTGAGAGGTGCAATATCGGGAAGATAACTGGACGGTTCGACTTTCATCCGCGCCTGGGCTAATTCCGCAGCTTGGATAACTTGCTGCTTCGCCGCCTGGGAGGGAGAGCGCTTGCCTTTCTGCAATACAGATGCAACGAACGGCATTTCGGTAAGCTCCATCCAAAGATCAACCAAGTCGATCACCGAATGGTATTGACTGCGCTTCGTTAATCCTTCCCGACCTTGCTTCAAATCGAGACATACTCCCTGATAACCTTTAAAGGATGCGGCGCTACCTTGCATCATTTCATTGGTTTCATAGGCATTGGCACCGAATAATAGGCGGTACAAGATTCGAGCCAGACTCGCATAAGAACCGCAACCCCCATTAAGATTTAAGAAGGGGATTTTTTTAAACCGAGGTTCTGCAAGTGATTTGCTTGCATCCCAGATATAGGCCGCAGCCGCGCGAAGATCGTCGCTTTTTTGCAAGTTCGCCTGGCTAAAGATTTCCTTGAGCGCAGATATCCTTGGTGACAGCTTAGACTTAAATTCGTCGCAGTTTTCGATCGTAAGATAGGCTAGATTTGCTGAGCCAACAAGAACTTCGCCCACTGGCAAGGCCAACTCGAATTCCGAATCCTTAATGAGTCGATCCGGCGAGCATAAAACCAAGCTCACATCCTGGTCTCTCAAAAGTTCACTCAGGGCCTCCTGGCCGAGTCGATGAACCAATGCAGGGTTCTGCTTTTCAAACTCTCGACTAAAAGGCACGAGAGTCCATCCGGAGGAACAGCCTAAAACCGAACCTTCCGGAAAATTTTCCTCTAAGGTTTTCATGAAGCTTGGCTCATCGTTGAAAAAACTTTTGCTGCAGCTTCGATTGTGGCGTCGATGTCATCATCGGAGTGAGTTGTCGAAACGAAACCCGCTTCATACGCGGAAGGAGCAAGATAAACCCCCTCATCAATCATAGCTGCAAAGAAGTGGTTAAAGGCCTCGATATTAGCCGCCTTGGCATCATCAAAGTTCTTTGGCATGGCTTCACTGAAAGCGAAGCCAAACATTCCACCTTCGCTGTCGGAACTGAGAGTTACGCCATTTTTACGCGCAGCATCTCTTAGCCCGACTGCCAATCGATTAGTACGATTCGAAAGCTCTGTAAAGCTATATTTATTTTCCAATAATTCTAAGGTCTTCATACCGCAGGTTACAGCCAGTGGGTTACCAGATAAGGTTCCCGCCTGATAAACAGGCCCTGCGGGAGCAACCTTATTCATCACATCGCGGCGTCCGCCATAGACTCCAATGGGCATTCCACCACCGATCACCTTGCCGAACGTAGACAGATCTGGCTTTACTCCAAACAGGCCTTGGGCACAGTTCAAGTGAACCCGAAACCCAGTCATCACCTCATCGAAAATCAGCAAAGTCTGATGCTCATCACAAAGCTTGCGCAAGCCTTGAATAAACTCCTGACTCGGACGAATAAAGTTTGCATTCCCTGCAATGGGCTCAATGATGATGGCCGCTACTTGCTCCTTGTTCTCGTTGAGTAGAGCTTCCGTCGCGGCGAGATCGTTGAATGGCGCGACCAAAGTGTCGTGGGTAGCACCTTCTGGAACTCCGGGGCTTCCTGGGATTCCAAGTGTAGCTACCCCAGATCCTGCTTTTACTAACAGCATATCGGCATGACCATGATAGCAGCCATTATACTTGATCAGCTTATTACGACCTGTAAATCCTCTCGCCAATCGTAGGGCGGACATACATGCTTCTGTTCCACTTGAAACAAAGCGCATCATCTCCATGCTGGGCACAAGCTGACGAATCTTTTGAGCTAGTTTAGTTTCAATTTCAGTGGGCGCACCGAAGGAGAAACCTTTGCTCATAACGTCGCTCACGGCGGATACCACTTCAGGATGCGCGTGCCCTATAATTGCAGGTCCCCAGCTCCCAATATAATCGATGTAGCGATTGCCATCTGCATCGTAGAGGTAGGGACCTTCCGCTCGCTCGATAAATAAAGGCTCTCCGCCAACGGCACCAAATGCCCTAACAGGGGAGTTGACTCCCCCAGGGAGAATTTCTTTGGCGTCTTTAAACAGATCCTGAGATTTATGTCTATTTAGTGGCATGAATAACCTCATTCAAGAATATGACACAGATAAGCTGACTTATAGGCACATGGCTGTGGTAGCACCTGCCTCCTTTATTAGGGGACTCAGGGCGAATAATCTAGCTTCTTTTTAATCCGCCACATCGTCCATAATAAAAAAGGAAGGGAGATTACCAAAGCTCGTCATCCTCAAGACGACCTTCGGAGTCTGACTCCTCTTCGTTTGCAGGCTTATCGCTGGTGCGAGGCAACGGTGCCGGAGCTGGCGTAGGAGTCACACGTGCCTCTTGAGGTATTGATGAACTTCCCAATCCTGAGTCGGTGTCATCGGGGCTTGGGGATAGCTCTAGCTCATCACCCTCGTCCATTTCACCATCGTCGCTATACTCAGGATCCCCACTCACGTCCTTTGGTTCGGAAGCTTCAGTATCTTCTTTTAAGAACGGCTGAAACATCCGGCGCGGGGATCGCCCACGCTCATCAGACTTCATCGCAATTTGGACGTATGAGTTGATCGATCGCGTGCGTGCAAACTCATTCATAAATGTTTCACCATCCTTCGCAAAGTTAGTGAAACCGAACGATTCACTATCGCCCTGGTTTGAAGCTCGAATGATGGTTCCACGGGGAAGGTCGACTTTGGTTCCACTGGTGCATTCATGAAACTTCAGAGGCCAAACCTGACGAGATATGAGATTCAAATCGAATTTATCTAGGTACTCCCCGTACTCTTGCACCTTCAAGAGACCTTTAGCGTAGTCAGTCCAAACTGGTAAGGCTCCCATGGCACCTGAGATTCTAAATGGCCCCCGCTGCATGGTTTGATTGAGATCGTAGCCAACATAGGACGCAATCACATTCGCTCCCTCCATCGGGTCCAATGCAGCTCGGGCGGACGAAGGATAGGGCACATAACCAGCAAAGTAAGCTGTGGTGTAGTCGTTTGTAGTTCCAGTTTTACCATAAGCGGGAATCCTTATTTTACCCTTCCGCTGACCTGCTGAGATCCCTGCTACCTCACTAAGATCCAGATAGAGTTCACCCCGTGCCCGACGGCCTGTGCCATGGGTTACAACCTTTCTCAAAATCTCGCCCATCTGCGCTGCATAGCACGGATCGACCAGTTGAAACTCTTCTTTCTTCGCTTCCCATAACACATTGCCATCCCGATCTTCAATCCGCCGAACAAAGTTCAACTGATTCTGAGGACCTTCTTCAAAGAAGCGGTAAATCTTACCACTCTTGAAAGTCTGATAGACCTTGGCTACTTCAGCCACACTAACTTCATTGGTACCCAGGCCATAGGACAACACTGGCTCTAGCCGCGAGTAAACGCCCATCGCACGCCCTAGATCCACGAGATACTTCAAGCCAACAGCGATTTTAAAGTCATGGTGATGAAAATACTGGTAAAGAGAGTATTTATCTTTTTGCGTCATCACCAAGCGGTAGCGATCTTCAACGCCTGCACGAATCTTTTCGTAGTATTTTAACGGTAGATAGGCATCCAAAAGGATATCGTCGAGTTGGATATTAGACTGGCCACCTAGACTATCCATGCCGCCCCAAATCGCTTGCACATCCAGTGGATTTAGAGATCGCCCTGGAGGGGGCTGAAGTGTTATTTCTTCATCAGGCTTGGTAGGAACATACTCTTCCCCTGGCAACTCCCGGACATAACCAAGAGTCGGACGGCTTGAAGAACTCATAACCCGAAACCGAGACAAAATCGTTGTTAAAGCCTCATCCATGAAAACCCCTTCGGGCCCGATTCTCTGGATCTCTTGGCCAAGGCGATCCCAATCCTCTCTTGCGCTTCTCGCTAGAACACCCATTCGCTCGTAATTCCTTTTGAGCAAATTAATCCGTGTTGCCCGCTCACGATTCGAAATTTCGTCAGGCTCAATGAGATAGAGGTTTTGTAGCTCTGCTAGGTAGCCACGTCCCCACCATAGTTTGCTTAAATCTCGGAGCAGAGATAATCGCCCAGAGAACACGAGATCTGGCTTCATATCCTCGATCGTACGGCCGAGCAGATACTCTTTAATACCACTATTATCCAATTGAACCCCAGTTTCCTTTGCCACTCGATAGTGATAGTCCCTCGGAGCTTCGTCGTCTTCGGGGAGCAAGCCGGAGCTACCTAAAAGAGTTTTAAACTCGTCAAAGTTAAGCTTCGATAGTAAGTTTTTCGTAAGATAAATGGTTGCTAGGTTCTCAGACTTAACACCGGCCCACAGAAGCGAAACGTCTTTATATGGGCTTTTGTGGTCAGGCCTAGGGAAGTAATAAGTACCCTGAATGGAAAATAAGCGTCGCTCGTTATCTAATTGATCGAGAACGCTCCAGCCTAGCTGCAACGCAGCAAAATAGACCACTGACTTGAAAACTGAACCTGGCTGTCGTGCAGCAAACATCGCCCGATTGTAGCCCTTGTTGTCAAACCCAGCGACAACCGACCGAACTTCGCCCTTGTCCACAGATATCAAACCACCGTTGATACTGGGGCGCTTTTTAATTTCAAGGACAGCTTGATTCGTATCCTTATCGTAACTCATGACCTCGACGAATATAATATCCCCCACCTTAGTGGTGTTCAGAATCTCATCGAGGTGAAACTTGTAGCCTTTGTAGGTGGGGAGATTCAAAATCTTTGCTGTTCGAATGAGAGATTTTGAGGGCACAACCCCCTTCGGCAAACCGAAGTCGACAAAGATCTTAGGATCCTTGCCTTTGACAATTTTATCAACTTTAGCATAGTAAAACTGGTTAACTTCTAGGGAGCGAAGAGGTTTGAAAAGCTCAGGATCTTCTACCCGATAGCCCTGGAGTATGGTTTCCAGTCGAGACAAATTTCGTCGCATGGCTAGTTGCGCAACATCTTGCATCTTTTTATCAATGGTGGTGTAGATCCTCAACCCAGCGTGATTCAACTCTTGAATCGAATCCATCCCTAAGGCATCGAGAATCTCTTTCTTATCAAGCTGACCACGCACCAATGAGACCAGTGCAACCTCTCGGGTACGGAATTTTCCACGATTGAATGGTACCGGCTGATCCCAAGCGTCTTTCAGTTCAGCTTCACTTATCCAACCTTGTTCATACATTCGTCGCAGAACATAGTTTTTCCTGCGATTCGCTTCAAGCAAGGCCTTATCACGCTTTGCTTTGGTATACTTGATAAAGGGATTATATTTACTAGGAGCCTTCACCGAACCTGCGATGAATGCCCCTTCGATCAAGTTGATATCTTGCACGTCTTTATTGAAATAGTATTTCGCAGCAATCCCAATCCCCTTACCATTAGCAGTGACGTGGAATTGGTTCAGATAGAACTCGAGAATCTGCTCCTTGGAGTACATCCTCTCCAACTGCAGAGCTCGGATCATCTCTTTAAACTTCCTTTTGAAGGTATGCTCCCGACGATCCAGAATATTTTTTACCGTTTGTTGGGTGATGGTCGAACCACCGCGACGAAAGCGAAGACCGGAAGAGACCCCCTCCCAAAAGGCCTTTGAAATAGCAATTGGGTCGACCCCAGAGTGGTTGTAGTAGTTTTTATCTTCGGAAGCTACCATGGCTCGAATCATGTGGGTAGGAATCTCGTCAATAGGAACGTAACTACGATGAGACTCATTGAAAAAGCTTCCCAACTTCTGCTCTTCATTGAGCGTGTAGATTGTTGTCTCTTCGTTAATTCGTGCCAGGATAGTAGACTTTTTAAGTTCAGAAACATCCCCAAAATAAACCTGGAAAACAACCACCGAGATCACTCCGAGTCCTGCGGAGAATCCAGCTACTGTTACTAGGAGAAGAGCATAGAGTGAATACTTCTTAACGTTTTCCAATGGATATTGTTCCTTATGATGATGACCGCGTGCAAATGCCCTCAATCAAAGAATTATTGCTTGATATCATTAATAAGTCTAGCATTTGATCCTTGGTCCGTAACACCGCCATAGCTATCAAGGCCAGACTAGGCAAGCTTTACCGAGTTCAGATCGCCGAATCAGTCCTATCCTAAATATGGAGCCGGGTCAGTTGCAGAGGGACAGACATGCACCTAGTGATCGTACTGATCTCTATTATTTTCGCGACAGATAGTTATGGCCGCATCTATCAGAGCTTTGCTGATATAGCGGAACGGGCGATTCCCGGTGTGGTCAATATTCGTACGACCCAGTATGTGGCAGGTCGTGACGCCTTGCTCGACCCCTATCAGTTTTTTCTAAACGGTCGACTTCCTCGGGGAGCCAAGACTCACTCCCTTGGCTCAGGGGTTATCATGAAGCAAAGTGGCTACGTCATCACCAACTACCATGTAGTGGATGGTGCGGCAAAAATTGATGTCCTCTTCGCCAAGACCAAAAAGAAGGTTCGCGCCAAGCTAGTAGGTGCCGACCAAAAGACGGATCTGGCCCTACTTAAAATCCACCAGAGAGGTGAGGCTCGCCCCTTAGATTTCGGCGACAGTGACAGACTCCGCGTCGGAGACATCGTCCTGGCTATTGGCAACCCATTCGGCTTTGCTCACACCGTCACCAGCGGGATCATTTCTGCCAAAGGCCGCGTGATTGGCACTGGTCCCTACGACCGCTTCCTACAAACTGACGCACCCATACATCCAGGCAACTCTGGCGGCCCACTCATTGATATCAGGGGGCGCGTCATTGGTGTCAACACCGCTGTTAGTGCTCAAGGGGCTGGTATCGGCTTCGCGATTCCCAGCAACCTTGTTCAGTCGGTGGTAAAAGACCTGATCCGGCACGGTAAAGTCATTCGGCCATGGCTTGGAATTGTTGGTAAAAACATCCTCGCTCAAGATGAATTGGGGGACAACTACGATCCCTCCGGGGTGTATGGCGTCATTGTTGAAAACCTGATTGTGGAGGGACCAGCCTACCGCGCTGGCCTCAGAATCGGTGACTTGATCATGGCTATGGATGGCAAAAAAATATTTGATCTCAACCAGCTACAGCGTTTTTTAAGCCAAAAGGCTCCAGCCTCTCGGGTAACATTGAAAATCTATCGTCGCAGAACAGGTTTTGTGAACTTAACCGTAGCCTTAAGTGAAATTCCTGCCACCCAAGAATTGCCCCAAGAAAAAGACCTTTTTTAAAATAAGATAAGCCTAGCCAAAAACTTTGATGAACATTTGACGGTTCTCCCGTGCCTGGTTATACTCCGCCCGCAAATCGGAATCATATAGAAATCATGAGGGCTCCCATGAATGACATCCAGACCATTAACGTTCTGAAAGGTCTTGTTATCGATGGCGTTAGCAAGGCGAATTCAGGCCACCCCGGCGGCGCGATGTCCAGTATGGACTTTGCTTATCTCCTATTCTCTGAATACCTTAAGTTCGATCCCGATAACCCCGGATGGTTAGGCCGCGATCGATTCATCTTGAGTGCAGGTCACGAATCTATGTTGATCTACTCTCTCTTACAGCATGTGGGCTGGCTTGAGATGGATGACCTCAAAAAGTTTCGTCAGCTTCATTCACGCACCCCTGGCCACCCCGAAAACTACATGACCCCTGGTGTAGAGTGCACCACCGGACCTCTTGGTCAAGGTGCTGCCATGTCTGTTGGCTTTGCCATCGCTGCGAGGCATTTGGGTGCTAAGTTTGGCACCGAAGTTTTTAAGCAAAAGACCTGGGTTCTAATGGGTGACGGCTGCATGCAGGAAGGTGTGACCTTGGGAGCTGCATCTCTGGCTGGTCACTTAAAGCTGGACAACCTTGTTTGGTTCTACGATCGCAATAAAATCCAGATTTCTGGTCAGATCGATCGCTCTGTTTCCGATGATTACCAAAAGATTTTCGAAGGCTTTGGTTGGGATGTGCTTGAGGTTGATGGCCACGACCACAGCAAGCTAAGAGAAGCCATGGATCACGCACAATCAACTGGTCGCACGCAGCCTCTCTTGATCATTGGCGATACAACCATGGCCAAGGGCGCGTTTTCCATGGAAGGTAGCCACAAAACTCATGGTGCACCTCTCCCCCCTGAAGAAAAGGCTAAAACCAAAGAAAAAATGGGCCTCAAGGATGAAGAATTCTACGCTCCTGAGGACTCCATCAACCATTTCCGCCGAAACTTCGACAAACTTCGTAGTGAAGTCAAGCAATGGCATGCGATGCTCGATGAAAAGATGAAGGACGAAGGTTTCTCCGAACTATATCGCCAGTGCTTCGAGTCTGACTTTAGCCACCTCAAGGATATTGCTTGGGATCGCAGCAAGCCTGTCGCCACTCGCAATGCCTTCGGCGATGTTCTGGAATCATGGGCTGACCAACTCCCCAACCTGATGGGTGGTAGCGCCGATCTAGAGCCGTCAAACATGACTGGTGCATTTGCCAAAAAGGTCGGTGACTTCGATCGTGATCATCATGGCAATCGTAACCTTGCCTTTGGTGTCCGTGAATTTCCTATGTCCGCAATCTGTAACGGCATGGCACTTCATGGAGGAGTGATCCCGTTTGATGCAACGTTCCTTTCGTTCGCTGACTACTCACGTCCCGCTCTACGACTCGGTGCCATTCAAAAAGTGCGAGTCATCCATGAGTTCACCCACGATTCTTTCTATCTTGGTGAAGATGGACCCACACACCAGCCTGTAGAGCACGTGATGTCCCTGCGCCTGATTCCAGACTTTCTCGTCATGCGCCCTGCCGATGCTTTCGAAACTCAGGTGCTAATGAAAACGGCATTGGTTGAAAAGCGACCGTCAGCTATCTGTCTATCACGCCAGAAGCTCCCGATTCTTGATATCGATCTCGACACCGTCCAAAATGCTGGTCGTGGTGCCTATGTCGTACAAGACACCGAAGCTGAGCCAAATGTGATTTTGATTGCCACTGGCGCAGAAGTTGCGCTCGCACGAGCGACTGCCGCTGAGCTTACCGACCTGAATGTCCGTGTTGTGTCCATGCCATGTTGGAAGATTTTCGACGAGCAACCACAAGAGTATCGCGACGAGGTCCTTCCTCCACGAATGGTCAAGCGAGTCTCCATTGAGGCCGGCGTCACTCTTGGCTGGCAAAAGTATACCGGTAGTATGGGGCTTAACATTGGTTTCGATCAGTATGGTCATAGCGCTCCCGCTGGAGATCTAGAAAAACTTTATGGGTTTACACCTGATCAAACCGCGAAGAAAGTTCGCGATTGGTTAGCTCAAATTTAAGTCATCGATGACTATCTGAGGAAGCCTAGTTGCATGGCTTCCTCAGTCTTGCCACTGCACATGAGATCTCACCATCTCGTTAATTTACAAGCTATAGATCCCCTTGCCCTTAGGATTCCACTAACAAGTTAAGTGAAGCGGTTGTTTAATGCAGTTGATCAGCCCTTGCGATTCACGTTATCCTCCGATAGTTTTTATTCTCGAAAACCTGAAAAAGGCTCTTTTGGAGTCTTGGGTATGTTTGTTGAGCCAGGAAGGGCAGGGCAACTGAGACTTGTTGGGCCAACGAACGGTCATTCAGCCTTCACTTGTGAGGTGTTGATGAACGGTAAGGGGTTTAGCCTGATCGTTGATATCAGTCGACATAAATGCGGGCAGATTATGAATTATCAATTTTAAAAGGAGTTTTGAATGGCCTTAAAAATCAAAAAGGCTGCCGTCCTGGGTGCAGGAGTCATGGGCGCTCAGATCGCGGCCCACCTGGCAGCAGCAGGAGTTCAAACGCATCTGTTAGATTTATCCAGCGACAAAGCACCAGAAGATAAGAAGCTTGCCAAGGCAGTTGGCAAAAACTTCCGATCGACTCCAGCGATTCTCGCCATTGAAAACCTTAAAAAACTTAAGCCAGCGCCTTTAGTATCACCAAGTGTTTTACCAAATATCATTCCGGGAAACTTTGACGACGACATGTCGGTCCTTGCGGATTGTGATTGGGTGATCGAAGCTGTTATCGAACGCATCGATATCAAAAAGTCCATGCTCAAAAAAATTGCAGAGTATGCCCGTACCGATGTACCCATTACGAGTAACACCTCTGGCCTATCCATGGCTAAAATGTGTGAAGACATGGATGACAGTTTCCAGGCTCGATTCTTTGGAACTCACTTTTTCAATCCGCCAAGGTACATGAAGCTGCTTGAGATCGTCCCCCATGCCAAAAACAACATGGAAATGGTTGACGAGCTTTCAGCCTGGATTAAAGAACGTCTTGGCAAGGGCATTGTTTACACCAATGATACGATCAACTTTATTGCCAACCGTATCGGTGTTTTCAATATGCAGTCATCTCTCAAGCATATGGAAGACCTTGGACTCAATGTTGAGACTGTTGACGCCCTTACCGGTAAGCTTATGGGTCGACCACCATCCGCGACCCTTCGGACCATGGATGTTGTCGGCATCGACACCTTCGCTCATGTGGCTCGCAATGTTTATGACTACGCTCCTGAAGATCCCTATCGCGACTGGTTCCTACCACCTAAATGGATCTCTGAGCTTATAGAGAAGGGCCACCTAGGCCAAAAGTCTGGCTCAAAAGGCGCCTACATGAAAACCAAGGACGGTGGAAAAACTAAGATACTCGCCTACCGCCCAGAAAGTGGTGACTATGTTGAGCAGGCTCCGACACTTTCTCCATGGATGGCTGAAGCAAAGAAGATGCCTGACACCATCGAGCGTTTGAAATTCGTCTTGAAGCAGGATGATAACAATGCTCAATTTTTATGGCGTATTTTACGAGATAGTATGGCCTATTCAGCTATCCTCCTTGAAGAGATTGCTAACAATCAGCCGTTGGCTGTTGATAACAGCATCAAATGGGGCTTCAATTGGGAGTGGGGCCCCTTCCAACTATGGCAAGCTCTTGGTCATGACGAAATACTTGACCGTATGGAAAGCGATGGGGTCAAGCTACCGGATTGGGTTAAGAAAGGGATCGAATTCTATAAACCTATGCCGAACTCCACGGAGTGGCATATGGAAGGTCCACAATCCCAGTTTATGGGTAAGCAAGGCTCTCACGGCGAGATCCCCAAAGAAGAGCATCTGTACTACCTGCCAAGATTCCAAAACCCCAAAGACAAGCGCGTCGTTCTTTCGAGCAAAAATGCCAGCCTAGTCGACATTGGTGATGGAGTCGCCTGCCTTACCTTCCACTCTAAGATGAACGCCCTTAATAGCGATATTTGTGAGCAAACCATCAAGGCTGTGGAGAAGGTCCAAGCAGACTTTGATGGCCTCGTTATTGGTAACGATGGTGAAGTATTCTCAGCCGGAGCTGACCTAAGGGAGGTCATAGGAGCCTGCAAAGAGAAGAAATTCGAAGAGCTCGATGGCTTCTTAAGACGCTTCCAGGGTGCCGTGCAGATGATCAAGTATGCCCCATTCCCTAGTGTTTCCTGCCCTCAAGGTTTGGTCTTGGGTGGTGGTTGCGAAGTCTCTCTCCACGCCTCTCGACAACTCGTTGCTAATGATACCTTTGCTGGTCTCGTTGAAGTTGGTGTTGGCTTAATTCCTGGTGGGGGAGGTACTAAAGAGCTAGCTCTCAGAGCTTATAAGCAGATGGATCTCACCGAGATGGGCGACCCAATGCCTTTCTTACAAAGAGCTTTCATGCTGATTGGTATGGCCAGAACTTCCACGTCTGGACAGGAAGCGATCGAAATGGGTCTGTATCCTCAGACTGCTGAAGTCATCATCTCTAGAGACCACCAAATCGATCGTGCGAAGAAGATGGTCCTTGAGATGTTTGGCCGTGGCTATATGCCACCGATACCTGCTCAGGGAATCAAAGTGGTCGGTGACCCTGGTATCCAAACCTTTAAAATGATGCTTTACAATATGGTCCAAGGGCGTCAGATCTCTGAATACGATGCATTTATTGGAGAAAAGGTAGCAACAGTTCTCTGTGGCGGTGAAATAGATGGCGGCCAAAGAGTCAATGAGCAGTACTTCCTCGATCTTGAGCGTCGCGTCTTCCTCGAACTATGTACCGAGCAGAAGACTCAAGATCGTATCGAACACATGCTAAAGACTGGCAAACCGCTTAGAAACTAAGAAAGGATCGAAGATGAAAAATGCATATATCGTAGCGCCCTATCGATCGGCTGTAGGCAAAGCCTTCCGAGGTACCCTCCGTAGCAAGAGACCTGATGATCTTTGCGCCGATGTGATCAAGGGAGTTTTGGAAAAAGCTGGTGACTTCGATCGCAGCTTAATTGAGGACACTATTGTTGGCTGCGCCATGCCAGAAGCAGAGCAAGGCATGAATGTGGCTCGTATAGCGGCTCTTCTTGCCGACCTGCCAGATGTCGTGGCCGGTGTCACAGTCAATCGTTTTTGTAGCTCAGGGCTTCAAACCATCGCTATGGCGGCTCATCAGATCCAAGCGGGAGCTGGAGACTGCATCTTAGCTGGTGGTACTGAGTCCATGACAATGGTTCCCATGATGGGCCATAAGCCTGTTGGTAGCCGAGCGATTATGAGTGGTCAAGATAAACGGCAGGAATACTATCTTGGAATGGGGCACACGGCTGAAAACGTTGCAAAGGACTACAAGGTTACTCGGGATGATCAGGATGAGTTCGCCTACCAATCGAACATGAAGGCTTCAAAAGCCATCGCTGATGGCCTGTTCAAGGATGAGATTGTACCGGTACCAGTGGAGATTCGTCGCCCCGGTAAAGACGGAGTGCCTCAGGTGGATACTGTGACCTTCGATACCGACGAAGGCCCTCGGCCCGAAACAACAACAGAAGCTCTTGGTAAGCTAAGGCCAGCTTTCTTAGCTGGCGGCACTGTGACTGCTGGAAATGCGTCACAGATGTCGGATGGTGCAGGGATGTGCTTAGTGGTCTCAGAGGAGTTTTTGAAGACCCATAATCTGACACCTGCGGCTCGTTTCTTAGGATTCTCTGTGGCAGGGGTTCCCCCTAGAGTTATGGGTATCGGGCCAATCGAGGCAATTCCCCGCGCTCTTAAGCAAGCTAAGCTAACAATAAAAGATATCGAGCGCTTTGAGCTAAATGAAGCTTTCGCTTCTCAGGCTCTCGCTGTCATTCGAACCTTAGATATTAACCCTGAAATCGTGAACCCAACCGGCGGTGCTATCGCTCTTGGTCACCCTTTGGGAGCCACAGGGGCAAAGCTTACTGCTACTTTGATCCATGGCATGAAACGGGATAAGCAAAAGTACGGAATTGTTACCATGTGCATTGGCAATGGCATGGGCGCAGCCGGTGTTTTTGAAAACTTATCTTAGGGTTTATTGATTATTCTAAAACCTAGATAAATCATCGTTTCGTATTATCGTAGCCCCGAATCTATTCGGGGCTCTTACCCAGCCTCAAGCAAGCCGCAAGTCCTCTAGAACCTGATGTAATAATTGTGTTAATATAAACCAATGGCTAGCTGCGCTGATCGGCTGTAAGACAGTCAGAATTGATGTAGTTGACACCTAGCCTTTAGAAAGTGTGAGATAATAGTTATACTTTCTTCAAAGGGTGCTCATTTGCTACTGAACTCTATCTAAGAGGTAACCGCATGCCTAAGATTCTCATCGTCGACGATGAAGTAGATATCTGTGAAATGATGTCATTTACCTTCGATAGTCACGGATTCGAAACCTTTGTTGCCCACGATGCTGCGGCTGCATTCGAATTAGTAAAAACAGAAGACCCCGACCTCGTCGTCAGCGATATTCGTATGCCCAAGGGTGGCGGTATGAAACTTCTCGAAGATATCAAGAACCATAATGCAGATCGTCCTAAGGTGTTTCTCATCACCGGCTATAGCGACAACACCCGCGAAGAAGCCATTTCAGCAGGGGCTGAAGATGTTCTAGCCAAGCCAATAAAGCTTCAGGAGTTAGTTGAGAGAGTTACAAGTGCGATTTGAAATACGATCGATAAGTCTAAGAAATAAAAAAAGCGCCTATCATTGATAGGCGCTTTTTAGTAGCGATAAATTTCACTCTTCCTCTGCTGGAGCTGCTGCCTTACGACGGGTTGTTCGTCTTTTAGTAGCCTTTTTCTTAACTGCCTTTTTACGGGTCGTTTTCTTCTTGGCTACTTTTTTCTTAGTGGCCTTCTTCTTTGCTACTTTCTTCTTAGCTTTTTTCTTAGTGGCCTTCTTCTTAGCAGCTTTCTTCTTAGCAGCTTTCTTCTTAGCTTTTTTCTTAGTGGCCTTCTTCTTTGCTACTTTCTTCTTAGCTTTTTTCTTAGTGGCCTTCTTCTTAGCAGCTTTCTTCTTAGCTTTTTTCTTAGTGGCCTTCTTCTTTGCTACAGTCTTCTTAGCTACTTTCTTCCGAGTAGCCTTCTTCTTAGCTACTTTCTTTTTTGCTTTTTTCTTCTTAGCTGTTTTCTTCTTAGCTACTTTTCTCTTAGCTGTTTTCTTCTTAGCCGTTTTTTTCTTTGCCCCGGCCTTCTTCGTGGTCGCTTTCATACTCGAACAATCCTCCTAAATAAAGTAAATATGCGTCCCACACGGGACAACGAGAGCGGAACTCTCATAAACACACCTTGCTAGAAAAACCATTGTGCTGTCTCAATGAAAATGTTAGCACAAAAATAAGAGGATAGAAAATATCAGCGAACTCCTTACTTCCTCTTTGTTGACAAATTTATCGGAGCCATATTTATTTCCTAAAGGAAGCCTTCACAAATTTTTCCTGCTTTTATAGGCTCGAACCATCTTTAGCTTTTTTTTCTTTTTTATTTTTAGCATCTTATAGCCCAAAAGTGGTGCTTTAAAGTTCGGATTATTTTTCCTTTTAATTCCTCGATTTACTAGAGAATTAATTTCATCAAACCGGTAAGCACATAAAGAAGGATCCTAAGTTGATGCTTGCTAAGAACTGCTGCCTCTCACTAAAGCACGGTCTTATTCGTGAGATAGAGCACCATTGCGGCCTTTAAATAACTCAAGTGCTGCTCTCGCTTTCTCTGACATGACGGGATCATGAGAAGATTTATTTTTTTCAGAACTCTCTTCGTTTGTAGGGATGTTCTTAGACCTTATCGCCTTAGAATAACCGACTCCTAGCTTGATCAGCATCTCTGCCAGATCTCTATCGTAAAGTATAATCAGCAAGTTACAATGAGGAGAAAGGGTTTCTATCTGCCTTATGAACTCTAGCTGACCCTCTTTCGCCATAGGTTCAAGCGCAAAGATATTCAATGGTGAAGAGAGCGCTCTTAAACTAAAAACCTCCTCATTCTGAAGAGTTTGGGTATCATCATCTAAAATTTCTGCAAAGGCTTCGCATTGGTCAACCATTGAAAAGAAGCGATTCCAATTTTTGGCACCAATTTCTGTATAGGGAAGATCTAGCAGTGAGAAGTTTTTGCGCCATTGACTCTCACATTGCTTGATCGAAGTCTCATAGTTGCGGCGTAGGCTTTGGAAAAAATCAACCTTCGTGATAAGTTTCCTAGCCTTGATCAATTGATCTTCTTTCTTACCCTTGTATTGAACCAAACTTCTCACTTCGGATATCAAAATCGAAACCTGATCAAGATCGCCTGACTTCTGGCTGCCTGTAAGCGCTCTCCAATCCAAGACAATCTTTTCTAACTTTTTGAGTTTATTCCGATAGCTGGTGAGTTCTATCTTGAAATCTTTTTTCTGCGAATAGAGACTGGAAATCTGACCTAGATTGCTGATCAAGTTGAGCATCGACTTAAGATTCATGGCAGGATCGAACTGATAGCGTTTCGCTATGACAAGCCATTCGTCTTTTGCCTTTCCGCGCTCCTTCACAACTTTCTCATAACGTTCCTGAATTGAATCCAAACCTTCGGTGTAGGATGTTGTCATGACTTCTAAATTTGAACACATGGAGCCCAATGCTCGTAGAACCTGATCCACTGCCGATCTACTTGAGTCTAAAATATCTGGTCTTGGACTTGGAATTGCATGAGCATTTTCACGCTCACCGAAGAGCTTTTTCAGCATGCTCTTATCTTGATTTTTAGACTGCTGCTCTTGTTGAATCGTCTGACAATGATTGGTTAACGATTGTAGTGACTGCTCGATTTCGCCCAAGAGGCGTTTATCTTCAGATAGAAACCCCCTCATAGAACGAATATGTTCCTGGAAGAGAGGCTTGACCATATTTTCTACGTGACTGAAAGAATTCCGATAACCTTGCTCTAGCTTTTCATAAGCCTGGAGGCGAGCCAGGGAACTGATCACTTTCCCCCAATCGATCTCTTGATCAAGGGTTGGTAGCTGGAGGATTTGATTTTTTTCGCAAATGCTACTGAGCTGCTTGTGAGTCCGCCTCAATTTTTGTTTCATCACATCAAACGACCGAGAGGGATCGTTGAGAAACTCGGCATCTTTCTCAAGTCGTCGGAGCAAATTCAACTCTTGCTCTAGTGTTTCCACTACGGTGCTATCGATTTCCTGAAGAGCACCATATTTTTCCATAAGCAGGTTCAGGTGCCTGCTGCTTTCACTCCATTCCGTCAATAAGCTACGTGACTTGCGAGCGAAGCTCACTAAATTAGGTAGGGATACTTTATGACTAGAGGTAAGAAAACCAGCACAGGCTCCTATCAAGTCGTCGAGTTTTTTCTGACCTCGCTCATGAAAAACTCTCGCAACCTGGCTTTCCTTACCATCCCGTTGTGCTGTTAGCCCACCTTCCTGGTAGCTAATTTTATAGATGTCAAACAAGACGCTTTCAGAATCTGGCCCATCAAGGAGGGCCTCCCTAAACTGCTGTTCACCATCAGACTCCATAGCTTGCCGATTTTTACTAAAGCGAGATCGGTCTCCCCGACGCTCTAATTGCCACTGATCGCCATTGCTATCCACAAGAAAGAGAAGAACTGCCGTTATGGGTGAAATGACACGGCCAGTCAGGGCATAAAGAAGGGCCGACTTCAAGTGTTCGGGGTCCTGACCATCGAAGTGAATCACCACATTTCGAAACCGCGACTCGGCATTGTGAAATCGATAGGTGTAGGTATTCGTATCGTGTTCCAGCTGATACTTTATGCCGCTTAGAAACAAAACAGCCTCCCAATCTAAGATGGGTTTCATTGAAAAATTTCAATATGATAGCGTCTATATCTCGCGCCCGAAAGGGCGTGGAGCTGGTGGTTCACCTCTATTATAACCCATTTCAGGCTACTGTGTGACCCGACAGATTATTGACGGATGTAGGGTTTACCGAAGGAAAATAGATACTTTGGCTTGCTTGTCTGGATGGGAAGCGTTATTGAATAAGCGCAATCATGGGAAAGGACGACATATGCCAACAGTCTCAAGAAGTTTTGCCACCAAGCTGGGAAGTTTTGGAACAGCCTGCCTTCGGCTTCTCCCCGCCGAAACTGCTCACAACCTAGGTATCAAGTTGCTTGCCTCCCCAATGTTTTCATATTTGCCCAGACCCAATTTGAGCCCTCTTTTTGAAAACATGACAAGTCATGTCCCCGGTGTTGGTAGCTTACCCCACCCCATCGGCTTAGCTGCTGGGTTTGATAAGCACTGTCTCGCTCCCCATGGATTTTCTAGACTTGGCTTATCGTTTCTTGAAGTTGGCACCGTTACGCCAAGACCCCAAGAGGGCAACCCAAAGCCACGGATGTTTCGTTACCCCGAGCAGAAAGCCATTATCAATCGCATGGGATTTAATAGCCACGGCAGTGAACGAGTTCGGGAGCGCCTACAAGAGCTCGACTGGGATCACAACCAAACCCCTCTTGGCGTTAACATTGGCAAAAATAAATCCACTACCGAGCTAGCAGCTATAGAAGACTTTAATCACGGGCTGCAAACATTTCGTGGTATGGCCAAATACTATGTGGTGAACATATCATCCCCAAATACAGCTGGTCTACGTGATTTGGCAAACGACGAGTTTCTAAAACAGTTAGCCAAAGATAATCAAGATATCCGGGAGAAGATCTGGTTCAAACTCGATCCCGATATGAGTCGCGTTAAACTCCAATCATTGATTGAAACTATCTGTGACGCTGGGTTTCAGGGGGTTATTTTAAGCAATACTCATAAGGTCAGTTGGCCCGAAGCGGGAGGGCAATCCGGGCACCCACTCATGAGCTTATCAAACCGCAGTTTAGAGTGGGCTTATCAGGTGCACCAGGGTCAATTACCAATGATCGCCTCAGGTGGTATTCTATCTGGAGGGGATATTTTGCAAAAAATCGTCCGCGGTGCGTGCGCCGTTCAAATATATTCAGCACTGGTATATCGAGGACCATGGGTCGTGGCGAAACTTCTAGAAGAGCTGAAAGCAGAAATGGACGCTCAAGGAATTCAATTCCTGTCTGATGCTATCGGCACTCACTATCAGGCTTAAGGAACCAAGGTATGGGATTAGAAATTGTCCGAAGAATCCGAGGCAACGTTCACGGTAGCATTGATATCAGTGAACTGGAAGATGCCGTCATCGCTCACCCCTACTTTCAAAGGCTACGTCGCATCAAGCAATTGGCGTTTTTGAACTACGTTTTTCCAGGGGCCACTCATACCCGATTTGAGCATTCATTAGGCGTCATGCATTTGGCGGGAGTTGCTTGGAGCAAACTCCTTGCTAACCAAGAACGGCTCTACAACACTCTGATCCGCTATGGTGAATTTGAGGAAATGGAAAAACGTTCCACTGGGAAGGATGGTGTGATTCATGGTCGCATCTCCCCAACCTTTTCGTTGATGGGCAAAATTTTCCAATCAGACTATATTCTGCAAGCTCTCCGGCTGGCAGCCTTGCTACACGATGTAGGGCACCCCCCATTTTCTCATAGTGGCGAGCGCTTCCTACCATCATGGACCAAACTAAAGGAAGATAACCCCGATCTATCGCCTTACATCAAAGCCTACGTCGAACGAAAGATCCAAGAGTTTGAAATCCGAGGTATCGATCCCAGTCAGCAATCGGTACGACACGAGATCTATTCGATCCTGATGATCGATAAAATACTCAGTCACGTGTATCTAAAAAATCCTGCTCTGAATATCAAGGTCGACCCTCAAGATGTGATTTCGCTTATCAATCCTGGAATTCCACCAAGGGAAGGCTCAAAACTGAAGGAGTACCAAGCCTACGATCTGTGCCGCGAACTCATTTCGGGGGAGCTTGATATTGATCGAATGGACTATCTGCTTCGCGACTCTCGGGAGTGTGGTGTAGTCTACGGGGTCTTTGATGTGGATCGCATTCTCGATAGCCTTTGCCTCTATCACGACGACGAGGACCAGAAGCTACATGTTGCCATCAATCTGTCTGGGTTAGCTGCGTTCGAAGACTATCTTAGAGCGCGCCACTCCATGTATTTGCAGCTCTATTTTCATAAGTCTTCCGTATCTGCGGAAGCAATGATGCAGCACTTAGCTAACAGGTTGAACTACTGGCGATTGCCAGCAGGAGTGGAGCGTTACTCTAGGATTGATGAATATAATATTGGCGAAACCTTGATGTCGGCAGCTAAAGAGCACTTAAGTGAATCAGAGTTGGTGCTGTTTAAGAAGAAAGTAGACGACTTGCTCTACACCCGCAAACTATGGAAGCGAGTCTTTGAGCTTTCTGGGCCGCGAACCACGATATCAGAAGAACATATTTCTTTCGCTGCTAAGCTGCTCGCTGATAAGAAGATTCCATTTGAAACCATCTTTTCAGGCAGCTCGTTGACTAGGTTTAGCCCAAGAAGGGCCAATCAAAAAAGTAGCAATTATCTGCGGCTGATAAAAAAAGATGAGAAACAGTTTCCTAGAGTGGTGCCGATTGAAGACTACAGCGATGTGATCACATCCAATCGAGATATCGTCATTCACCGGATCTACGTCGAATCGGAGTTCGATGATGAAGGCGTCTTCTTGCCAACCAAAGCTAAAAATCTACTCATGAATGACTAGCGGGCCCTCAGCTACGTGGCGCCTGCCTTGGATTCACTGCTAGTTGACTTTGCTGGCTTAGCTTCTTTTGGCTTTGATTCCGATGATGGGGTAGGTGACTTGTCTTCAGCCTTTGTTGAGCTTGAACTGTCAGCTTTTTCATCTTTTTTGCTTTTATTAGACTTGCCATCGTATCCCTCGGAATACCATCCCCCACCTTTCAGATGAAAGGCCGCCGCACTCATGATTTTAGTCAATGACTCAGCACCGCATTCTGGGCAAATGCTTGGGTTTGGGTCAGACATTTTCATGCGAAACTCTGAGACTGACTGACACTCCCCACACCGAAACTCGTATAATGGCATCGCTAACAGCTCCTCTTAAGCCAGGTAATTCAACAGGAGAAATTTGTAGCTGGAGTGTCGTTTGTCAAGTGACGGCCTGCACTTTTTGAAGAAACAGAAAAAGCCCCGTTATCACCGAGGCTTGGCAAGCTTATACCCACGCGAGGCCAGAAGACTCTAGTCTTCTGAACCCTCGGCCTGACTTCGACTAAGAAAAGCTGAGTCGACGCGTTGCTTTAGCTCTTGGCCTGTCTTCCAAAAAGGTAACCTTTTAGGGGGAACAGTGATCTGCTCTCCAGTTTTAGGGTTACGACCTTTGTAAGACTTGTATTCTCGAACAGTAAAAGCTCCAAATCCACGGATTTCGACACGGTCTCCGTTGGCCAAAGTTTCTGTGACACCATTAAAAAACAGGTCTACAACTTCTTCAGCTTTCGCAAGGGTTATGTCCGCTCTTTCTGCGAGACTTTCGATTAGCTCTGATTTTACCATGGGTATCCCCTTAATTAGTCTCTAGCCTCGTCGATTATTTTACCAAGACCTTTATGATATTGGCAACTTATTACCTGTATAATCATAGCAGCCTAGCTTTTTTTATGTAGTAAATTTCGTAGGCCCTACGAATATACGGTGCATAGTGCCTTGACTAATGCTAACAAAATGGCATCATTTGTCTATTTTTCGAGGATTTCCTTCTCCCGAGGCCCATCATGACCCAGACAATCAAGACCATCACGCCACTCCAAGATCATGGCCAAACTGTGGAATCCCTCTGCGGCCGCGACAAGTCTTTGACCCATCGAGCGATCATGTTTTCCTCCCTAGCTTCAGGGAAAAGTACTATTTATTCTCCACTGTTAGGGGCTGACTGCCGATCCACAATGGATTGTTTTCGAGCGCTGGGAGTAAGCTTTAGCATCGAAGACGACAAGATTTTGGTGAGTTCACCGGGATGGCGAAACTTCAAAAATCCTAAGGAAGATCTTGATTGTGGAAATAGTGGCACTACAGCAAGGTTGCTTACTGGCCTATTTGCATCCATGCCTGGATTACGCTGCACCCTCATTGGCGACGAATCTCTTTCAAAGCGTCCGATGGGCCGAGTCACGGAGCCACTAAGAGCTATTGGCGGGCACTATGACGGACCCGACCACGGTCAAACACTGCCACTAACGATCGAGGGGCAAGAGCTACGGGCTGCCAAACATCATATTGACAAGGCGACAGCCCAAGTCAAATCTGCAATATTGTTGGCTGGTTTACAAATTGATGGGCAAACAGAAGTTTCACTTCCAAAAGGCTCACGGGACCATACTGAAAATATGCTTCGCGCATTGGGAGCTGACTGCCAAACCTCCATTAAGGGTGACGTCGAAACGGTCCGGCTGCAAGGTCCATTTACCATTCCTTCAGGTAACTATCATATTCCCGTAGACCCTTCCTCCGCAGCATTCTTTGCAGTTTTGGGATTGATACGCCCCAAAGGACGGACAGTGATCCAATCGATGCTGGATAACCCCACTCGTACTGGCTTTTTTGAAGTACTGGGGCGGATGAGCGATCGGCTTTTAAAAAAACCTAGCGAATCATCCGATGTTTCCGTTGAGCCCACAGTGGATCTTGAGGTAGAAGGTAGCTTTCCAATTTCCGGAGTGGAAATTGAAGAGGCCTTAGTCCCAACTTTAGTCGATGAAATACCTATTTTAGCTGTCGCTGCGGCATTCGCTAAAACCCCATCTCATTTTAAAGGACTCGGTGAATTGCGCGTCAAAGAAAGTGACCGACTGGAGAAAACCTACGAGCTGCTCACTTTGGCTGGCTGCACCTGTTCGATTCAGGGGGATGACCTTTTCATCCAAGGCGGACTTTCCCAATCCAAGGTTTTCACCTACGATAGTGAAGGCGATCACCGCTTAGCTATGGCAGGCGCCATCATGGCTAAGTTTGCCCAGGGTCCATGTAAGATCATCGACCCCGACTGTGTTGCCGTAAGCTTTCCCAATTTTTACGAGGAGCTCGATAAATTTGAATCCTGAAATTGCAGCCAAGGCGAAAGAGGAGTTGTCCATGAAACCTTCCGTAGGGAAAGGCAAAGAACGGTGTAAGATCGTAGCAGTCGATGGTCCCGCTGGCTCTGGAAAAAGCAGTGTCTGTGCTATGGCCTGTCAACAACTGGGCTGGACTTATGTGAATACTGGCTTTCTCTATCGCTCTATAGCTCTGATTTGCAGACGCCAAAATGGATCATTTCAAGATTCTGAATTACTTCGGTCGATCGTGCGCGATTTTACAGAAAATCTTAGCTGGGACCCGAAAGCCGGGAAGGTTTTTTATCTTGGCGAAGATCTCAGCGATGCACTCTATACCGACCAAGCTGGTAAAGATGCGAGCCTCATTGCTAAGAACCCTGCAGTTCGGGAGGAACTCCTGCCACTGCAACGAAAGCTCTCTCTCCAATCACCCATAGGTGCTATTGTTGATGGACGCGATATCGGAACTGTGGTGTTTCCAGACGCAGACTTTAAAGTTTTTATGACTGCTTCCATTGAGGAACGCGCCAAGCGCCGCCTGATCCAATTGCAAGGTGGCCCTGATAAAGAAACGGACCGTAGCAAACTGGAAGAGATTAAGTCCAGCATTGAAGCAAGAGACAAGCAGGACGCTGCCCGGGGCACATCCCCACTGAAGCAGGCGGATGATGCTTACTTCTTCGATACAAGTGACATCTCAGTAGAGCGAGCCGTTGCCAAACTCGTTGAACTTATCAAAAGCAATGTCACCTCTTAGGGAAGTTTCATTCAGAGACACCTAATTCTAAGTTAGTTAAGGTGTTCCTGGCGAAACTTACTGACCTTCAAGCCTGGCCGGGCTAGGCTGCGACTCAATCGCTTTCGCGACCAGGCCCGATCTTTCGCGACATCCCTCACCACAGTATCCAGCTTCTGATTTGCCTTTTCTAAACTTTGAGACAGGGCTGCCTGATCTTTCTTTAGAGACTGTAATTCCAAGCCTTGCTGCTCGACCTTTTCGACTAAACTGATCAACAATGTTTCAAGCCTTTTTTGCCTCACAAGACCATCGTCGCCAGACTGTTTCCTTCGATCTTCAGCACCTTTGAAAAGCCCGGAAAGTCGATGAACTTCTAGATGCAGAGACTCTTGAACATCGTGGATGAGGCTTAGTTCTTTATCTACCTTCGCCTTATGCTTATGGGTCAGACTTTGAACCTTGAGTAGGACATCCTCTAACTGGTCGATACGGCTGCATAAACCTTTCATCAAGGCATTCTGCTCTCGTGCTGTCTTCTCAAATAGCCTCTTCATCAAGCTTTTTTCTGACAACTGGCCTTGCAGCACATCTCGCTTGAGCTTTTTTGCCATGTCCTGCCAAACAAATTGGCTTTCTAACTTAAACTCATTCCATTGATCAGATAGGCTATGAATCGCCTTCTCCATCACCTTTGAAGAACTCTGGCTGGTAGCTGTGGCTCGGGTCCAAGACTTATAGTCTTCCAAATCCTTTACCCGGTAAACCGGCCTGATATAGCGATCTTTGCGAATGCGTCCGACCCGGAGTTCCCGACCAGATATCTGGGTGAGGCGAGATCGTTTGATTCCAAGGTAATCCATGGCCTTATCAGCATCGATCGCAAAGTCTTGGATGAATTTTTCATCTCCTTGCAGATAGACCACCATAGGTAGATCACGGAGTGTTTGTGATCCTGGGATACGATGTTCCATGTCAAATCCTTTTAATCTTAACTTGCCAATCACTGAGTGTTTTGAAGGCTTCGATGATTTTCGGGTCCTTACGATTCTCAAAGAATAATTGAAATGCCATGATTTGCTCCCCTTTGCTAAACTTGGTCAAGTCAAAAGCCAGGGCTAGGTTAACCGGACTTTGCCCCAAAGGCAAAATGTCATCATTATCACGACTTTTCAGCTCATCAAATGACTTGTTGTCCAAGTAGACTTTTGGAACGTTATTTTCACGGAGCATCGACTCTGAAGGTCTCAGCTCAACATACATCATGCTATCACTGCCGACCAAACTTGCCCAGTAGAGTGCCTTGAGTGGTCGCGCTCTCAACAAACCTAATAGCCCTTTATCACGATCCATAGCGTGATCCATATTGGTCTTAAATTCATATTGGCTAGGATTTTTAGTGAAGCCAAAACCATAATAGAAACCCGAACCATCATTCAAATTCTTGGTTCCATCTATGGGATTATAAATAATTGCAGGTAAGATCACCGAATTACTAAAAAAGCTGACTTCGGTATACATGCCTACTTCAAAATTGAGATTTAGAAAGGAATAGAAGAAATTGACGCGAACAATGGTTCTCACCGGCCCCGTTTTGTACGCTTCTAAACTTGAATTCACCGAGCGGTGGTTGGCATCTACGGTTAGAAAGTATTTGAGGTCCGCCTTCATATAAAAAGTCGATGAATCGATCATTCTCACAGGATCTTGATCATTGCGAAGCATATCGATATGTTTGACTACAAGATAATTTTTCTTATCAAAGACGTACTCATATCGAGAGGTTTTGATTAAATCTTGATCAAGATTAAAAACCACATATTTCTTCGTGCTTAGCTCAGGAGCCCCTGAGAAAAAAATACCTAAGTAGACCGCACCTTCCTTTACAGACTCATCGCTGTTTTGGGCAAGTTGAAAATTTATTTCAAAGACGATTTGCGGCTTGGGCCCATTCCATCGACTTGGAGGAATCTTTGGCCCGACATCATCCCCCATTAACGATAACTCGTCGATATGGTCAAAATAACCATTAGACGTTTTTATATTCGGCTGCACCCCCTGATCGAGCACATAGTCGCCGACTTCGTTAACTTCATCGATCTGAAAGGGAATCGGAACTGCTGTACCATCTGCTGAGCTACGATAAAGTCGATAAAAGTTGAGGGGGTAGCGGGATGCACGAGCGATGTCTTTGGCTTTGATCACAATCGGCGCTCGGTGAATCTGTGCCCAAAGGGTCTGTGGCCAAAAACCAACAGATATCAAAGTGCCCATCATCAGTGCTAAAATCAAGATTCGCAAATAGACCCCATGGGCTGCAATCCTTACCAAAAACCGACTCCCCTCATCCGCTTATCATGCTGATCATGATAGCATTATGGTGCATTGGGGCTTAATTATGAAACCTATTCTAACATAGTTGCAGATTAAGACCGGCCGCAGCTAGCTGTTTTTTTAGGCTTGATCATAAGATTTGCTAAAATTTAAGTTATCAGTCCGAATCCTTGATTCTGCCTTGCTTTGTAGAGGTTACACGATGCTGCGAAACATCACATTTTACTTGATCACCTTACTAGCTTGGCAAATGGCCCCTGCCCGGGCTGAGAGCAACATTCAAATGACTTTACCAGTCCGTTGGGAACTCACCCGAACCAATCTAGATGCCGGAGCTGCAACGGAGTCCGAAACATATGCTGAAGATTGGTCTCTGCTACGCCATAGCCAACTTGGTCTTTACATCGCATCGCCAAGAGCTCAAGTACCCGTTTATCCGTTCGATACTCCAGATGGTTTAAGCCAGATTCCTAGTCAGGTGGTAATCCGCGAAGATCATCTGTGCCAACTCCTAGGGGTTCCGTTTGATGATGAGAGTCCCATGATACCACTTTTGATCTTCACACTTTCTCCAAGCCACGGGATCTTTCCCTACACCATTACGACTGCCAATCAGGGAAAGTTAAATGTCAGCTTCAGGGTTCAATATTGAAGTTGGTCAGGAAAGACAAGCTTCGGCCTTTTTCACCAACGAACTTAAATTCGTTTCGTCGGCGATGATCGGCTGCTCGTGGCTACGCTCGATCTCATCAGCAGTGCTCGGTCCCAACGCCACAAGATCCCAGGCTCGCCGATCAAGTCCGTTTTGCTGGACAAGCTTAAACCATGCTCGGACTGCCGATGGGCTTGCAAGACAAACAACTCCACCAATTTTCAGTCGCGGATCTTCTGCTAGCCCATCATGGTCTTCAGCCTCCGTGCGATAGATGGGGTAGTGAACGCAATCAACACCTTGACTTTTTAACACATCAGCGATGGGGTAGGCTGACTTTTCAGCACTTAAAAAAACATGGGTTCCAGACTTTTCCCTAAGCGCTTTGATTAAATCTGGCATCATCGCTTGGGCCCGGTCCCCTGGTAGCAGATTCACAGCAAACATTGCCATTACCTGGGCCACCCGTGAGCTAAATGTATATATCTGCCGATTTTGGAGTCTGGCGACGGCCTCAGGGTTATCCAGCAACAGCTTCGCTCCCTTAGGGCTGGTGATAATCGCACCATCACCAGTGGGCCAGTCGCACAGCGGCAGTGCCACCTGTCTCGTCAATGGCAGGTGCATGACTGAAGAAGGATCGGAAAACAACTGTCGATCCCTAGGCCAATCGGCCTTGGATCGCGTCCAAATCAAGGTTTTCACAACAAGTCACTCATATAGACATTTCCAATAGTGGCTAATTATGGCACAAAAAATCATTCAATGCGGCGCAAGAAGGAGGGCACTTGATATCACTGCAGCAAGTTGGCAAGTCCTATGGTTCAGCTAAAATTCTCGATGACATCAGCTTCGAGGTGCAGCCTGGAGAAAAAGTCAGCATTCTCGGTCCTGGTGGATGTGGCAAGTCGACCCTTCTCAAACTCTTGTTGGGCCTAGAAAAGCCCAATAGCGGTTCAATATCACTCCTTGAGAGAGATATGGTCCATGCTTCGGAAAATGAAAAGCAGGAAACCTTAAGACGGGTGGGCATGGCATTCCAGCAAGGAGCGCTCTTCGACTACATGACGGTGAACGACAATATTCGGTTCGCCATGGAGCATATGACAGATCTTAGCGATGATGAGATGGAGCAGGTGATCGACGACTTACTCCTCAGCCTAAAGCTTCCCCGGACTAAAACCATGTTTCCCTACGAGCTATCAGGAGGCATGAAACGTCGCATAGGCATAGCAAGAGCTTTGGCTACAGACCCTGTTGTCGCCATCTTCGACGAGCCAACATCGGGTCTCGATCCCGTTACATCTACAATTATCTTGAATATGATCAAGGAATTAGGCCAGAAGGATGAGTCCCGCACCTTGCTTATTTCCACATCATCCGTAGAAATTGCCATTCGCTTCGCCGACCGTATCATTTTGATCAACGAAGGAAGGGTGGTCGATGATGGGGACTGGCGTAAGATGATGATTGACGGGGATGATTGGGTGCGTCATTTTTTATCTGTTAGGCTCATTGGAATCGATATCGAGTATGCCCGTGAACTAGGTCTGCCCGATGAATTTATCAAAAAGCATTGGTGAGACTCTTATGAGCTTGATGTGACCTAACAAACCATGAATTTTTAGGATTCCACTAGGTAACATTTTGACTTTGCGGCAAAACGTGCTATAGAAATCATCCATTTCCCATCTACCAAGAACCTGTATTGACTGAGGTGGCGACTTTGACAAGAAAATACGAAAAACTGCTCGTTCTGGACATCGACAACACAGTGTTCGACTGGGTTAGCTATTACGTAGCCTGCCTCAACGAACTGTTTAGTAAGGTGGAAGATATCACAGGAGTCCCGGTTGCGCAGCAAGCCCTAGAATCGAAAAAAGTCTTTGAGGAACAGGGCTCTATTGAATACCCTTTCTTGATTCAAGAGCTGCCATCCATCGCTGCCCACTATCAAGGGGACATCGATCGCATGTTAAGCGAAGCGGTGGAACCAGGTCGCCTAGCTTTCAAAGATATGGCCCAGAAGCATTTAACTGCCTATGATGGTGTACTAGAAACGTTTAAAACCATCAAGGATCGCTGGCCACACTTCCCTATCATTGCGCTCACCGATGCACCACGATATGTGGCTATGTGGAAGCTGAACAAGTTAGGAATCTTACACTACTTCGATGCACTTTATGGTCTTTCAGATCCTCGTATCCCCACTGACCCAGAAAGCAAAAAAGTCAAGGTTGCCCCTGAAATTTTATATAAACACCTCCAGCAATCAGCCTTCGACTTTAAGGGAATCGTTCGCACCCTTCCCGAAGACTATGAAAAACCTGGAACTCGCGGCTTAAAAACCGTTCTCATGGATCACGACATGGAAGGCCACTTCGATCATGTTCTTTGGGTTGGTGACAATCTCCGTAAGGACGTGGGTCTCGGTAGGTCTCTTGGAGTCCGAACTGCTTGGGCTCGCTATGGAACTCAGATTGAACCTGAGATTAAAGACGCCTTGTTGCAATTTTCTCCCGAGCTGAATGTTCACAAGAATGTATCTCTCGATCCAAAATCAGACGCCTCCCCTGAACCCGATGTAATTCTCGACTCGTTTTCAGAACTTGTGGCAGCCATCGACAAACTCATCTAGAAGAGATTATGTTCCCAGGAATCTACGAATTTCGCCGCCTGATCATGTTAGCTGTTCCCGTGATTCTATCCCAGGTGGGGAACATTTCCATGGGGCTCGTGGATACCTACGTTGTCGGCAAAGTTAGTGCCGAGGATCTAGCGGGAGTCGCCGCTGGAAATAGCCTGGTCTGGCCACTTCTCATTGTTGCTATTGGTCTGCTGCTTGGCATTGACACGATTGTCTCTCAATCATTTAGCCGGAGAGATTTCAAAACTATCTATCAGTGCCTGGGATTTTCTTTTCTCCTCAGCCTCACCCTATCATTGCTACTCATTCCTGTTATTCTTCTGGCTGCCGACTACTTCTATCTCACGGGAGCAACCCCTGCTGTGGTGGAGAAAGCTGTTCCGTACATCAAAGTAGTCGCCTTTAGCACACCATTCTTGGTGATGTTCAACTGCTTGCAAAAATTCTGGCAAGCTATGGAGATTGCAACCCCTGTCACGATCATTATCGTAGTCGCCAACATTTTAAACTACGTCCTTGATGAGGCATTCGTCTTGGGTCGCTGGGGATTCCCAGCCTTAGGCTCCGAAGGGGTCGCCTATGCAACCCTCATTGGCCGGGTGTTTATGTTCCTAGCGATTCTTGGTCTTTCCTTCTATCTATGGAGCAAGCAAAAACCAGCTTTCAGACCGACACTCGCAACCCTACTAGGATTCGATAAAGTTCTTGCCAAGCTCTTTCTCAAGCTCAGCATCCCCGCTGCTTCCCAAATTGGTCTTGAGGTCGCTGCGTTCAATGTTATGACCTTGATCGGCGCTACACTAGGAGCGAAGCCTTTAGCAGCCCATCATATTGTCCTGAACATTGCTACAACGACTTTTATGTTTCCTATGGGCCTATCCATGGCCACTTCGATTCGAGTGGGCAATCACTGCGGCCTTCAGCAGTATCAGAAGGCAAGCCAGGTGGGTTTTTTAGGAATTAGCCTGGGTGCTATTGTTATGGCTCTCTTCGGTCTTATTCTCTTCCTTTTTCCTGAGACACTTATAGGACTATTTACAGAGGATTCCGAAGTCGTCTCTATGGCTCTCACAGTCATCGGGCTTTGTGCCTTATTTCAAGTGGTTGATGGCATTCAGGTGGTATCCGGTGGAGCCCTTCGCGGGTCTGGCGACACTAAAACTTCACTGTATGCAAACCTTGCTGGATTTTACTTCATTGGATTTCCGGTTTCCATCCTGGCCTGCTTCACCTTCAATCAGGGGCTTTGGGGGCTTTGGTTAGGGCTTGCGACCGGCCTGCTGCTAGTGTCTATCTTTAACACCCTAATGTGGTATAAAAGAGTCAAACGCCTCCAGGAATCTTAACTTTTTAAGTTCTTTCTCTATTCTTTACATCTTTAGACTTGATACCCAGAAATATAAATTTTCCCCTGTCTTCCCCATATTGCCTTGAGAGCTATTGCCATTGCTGGCAAACTATTGAGTATAGCAAATACATTTGGAGATTAAGCAGCATGAGGCTATTCCTACTAGCCTTAGGGGCTTTGTTGTTTTCATGTGGACCAAAAGAGAACGTGAAGGGTTTTCAAGTCCGTGTAGTTTGGCTAGAACAGCCAAGCACTGAGGCCACCATCGTCTGGACTCAAAATGATGGGGACGAAACAGCTATTCCGACTCTGAGCTTGCAGGCTGACTTATTGCAAGCAATTGAGCCTCACGCGGTAGTCTCCCTAGCTCAATATGAAAACCCAAACCTTTTCGAAACCAAACAAAACCCCTACACGGCAAGAGCTATTTTCAAGAACCTTATGCCGAATACAAAATACTATCTCCAGGTGGCCACCAGTAACAGTGAGAGCCCCATCTACCAATTTCAAACAGCACCCGATCACGACGACTACGGCTTACTATTTGGCGGTGATTCGCGATCTAACCATGATAATCGACGCTTTATCAATCGATCCATTCGAGACATTCTAGCGAATCAACCAGAGATCATCGCCTTTGTTCATGGCGGTGATTATATCGCTGATGGCAACGATTGGCGGCAATGGCAGCTTTGGCTGAACGACTATGCACTTACTACTTTGGAAGATGGTCGCCTCCTGCCCATCATTCCAACCCGTGGTAATCATGAAACCAATAAAACCCTCTACAATCAAGTTTTTGGTTTGGACCCCGAGCATCCCGGTTATTTTAAAACAAGCATAGGCAGCCTAGATCTGATCACTCTCAACTCGGAAGAAAGCGTGATGGGTCTTCAATACCAATGGCTTGAGCAAGAATTAATGCAGTCGCAAAGTGCTGGCCAGTGGACCTTTACAAATTATCACCGTCCAGCTTACCCTGCTGTAAAGCGAGCAAGTGAAACTAAAAAGTGGGTTCCTCTGTTTGAAGACTATGGAGTGAGATTAGCATTCGAGTCTGATGGCCATACCTTCAAAAAAACTCTTCCGATCTTCAACGATGAGGCCGATGAGCAACGAGGCATCATCTATGTTGGCGAAGGCGGCCTTGGAGTGAAACAGCGAAGCCCAAAACACGATCGCTGGTATTTGAAGGATGGTGGGGTTGCCTTTAAAAAGCACCATTTCCTTCAAATGACTCACCAGGGGCGCTCATTCAAGATCCAAGCCCTTGATGAGACAGGCCAAAGTTTTCATGAATTTATCATAGATGAGAGGCGTTAAATGGTCAGTCCTCATTAACTGTTGAGATTCATCTCAAAATGATGCAGAAGGACTCTGAACTACGATCTGGAGATCTTCTGTGAATCAAATTGACCTTGCCCTATTCTGTGCCGAAGGCCTAGCCCCGTTTCTGCGAAAAGAGCTTTCCCTTCATCATCGGCACGGAACTACTATATCGCCCTCTTGTGTGGTCCTGCGGGATTGCCCCATGTCCGAAATCGCTTATCTCAATCACTACATAAGAACCTGTGAGAGTGTCGGCCTGGTTCTTTTTGAGACCCAACTATCATCTTTAGATCAGCTGAGGGATCAGTTGCTTGAAGTTGAGTTCAGCCGCTTTTTTGCCAATGATCGGGTTTTCGCTGTTAAAGGCTTTCGCTTCGGTGACCACCCCTTTATTTCTGTTGATCTGGCCCGGGCGACAGCATCAGGAATGTCACGTTCTCTACTAAGGGATAAGATCGTTGCTAAGGCCAATCTACGAAATCCAGATATTGACTTCCATGCCTGGCTTTTTCAAGACCAATATATTTTAACCTTGAATACTACGGGGATCTTTCAATCAGAGTCCATGCAATTGCCATTTCAGCACCAAGCTCCGATACAACGGACAATCGCAGCAGCATTGGTCCTTGAATCGCAATATTTTACCCATAAGAGATTCTTTGATCCTATGTGTGGTGGTGGAACCGTAGGGATTGAAGCTCTCGCCTTGGAGCAACAGCTTTCCCTCGACCGCTTTCGTTCCCAAGACTTCGCATACAAGAATCATCATTATGCTACTGAGATTCCGGGTAAACCCGAAAGTCAGTGGACAAAACCAGGAAAGATGCGAGACGAGTCTCTGATCTTAGCCGACTCTTCGAGAAATAAGGTCAAGGGAGCGATCGAAAACCTGCAGTATTTTGGCCTCAAGTCTGAATTTCGACTCTACCGCGGCAATGCAATCAAGATGAGTTACCTCGCTGATGACCGAGATATTCCCAGTATTATCACCAATCCTCCCTACGGTATCCGAGTCAAGAACCCCAAGGATGTCGATATTCTCTATCAGGAGTTTGCCAGGGCTGCCAAGGATCGAAACGTTCAAGAGATTGTCGCTATCACACCACGCAAGCGGGCTTGGATTGCCGCTCTGGAAGATGTCGGATACGAAATTTCGCTTATCCAGCCTGTGGATTTTGGAGGTCTACCAACCTCCATCATGAAAGCCAAGAAGTAAAATATGCCCACTAGTGCCTAGTCGATTCAAAGCCTCGGCGTTGTTGACTTTGTCACTCGCTTCGTCACCGTACCCAGGACCTACTGTCTTCTCGCTCACTCCCTGTCGCCTAGCCGAGAATTCAACTTGCCTAGGCACTAGTTAAGGTAGGGCTGCACCGTGGGTGCGATATCCATAGGATTGACACCAATTCTCCTCATAGACTCGTCCCACATCTTCTGCCATGGTGTATTGAAGATTAAATCAAAGCTGGTATCAATTTGAATCCACGCACCAGCCTTCATTTCATTTTCTAACTGTCGCTGCCCCCACCCTGCATAGCCAATGACAAAGCGATAGGAATACAGCTCCAATTCATGGGTTTCTCGATGGCTTTCGATAAGGCCCTTCATCGCTCGTTCCGATGAGCTGATTCTGACAAAGCCAATTTTCGATGAGGCGTGTTCATCTGGGCGATTGTGAATGACCACCCCTTGCTCAGTACCCACTGGCCCGCCATACCAAGAAGGAATGTCTCCAGGGATCGTAAGCGAAACATCCTGCAAAACATCTCTTACGGAAAAAGGAGAGGGTCGGTTAATGATAAACCCCATTGCCCCATCGTCGTTATTTTCAACGAGTAGGACCACTGACTTCACAAAGTTGGGATCTTGCAATTGTGGGAGTGCTATCAGTAAACTTGGACTGCTCAGGGATTGACTCATGAGGGGCTCCTTAGGAGAGGTCAACTCCTAACAAAGAGTAACCCCTTGGTACCCCTAAAGTCAACCGATCTAGAAGTTCAACTTTACAGAAACCGCTTGGCCGCGACGCTCGTACTTGAGATCGTAACTCGGGGTCTGCCACTCCCATTCCTCTTCGTACTCGCCATATCCGACACGCAGGTTGTAGACCTCGATGAAGATCCCATAGTCAAAAAGCTCGCCACTAACCTCTTCAGAGCCAGCCGGCCCCTTATCGTTACCAAACTTCAGGTAGTTACCTTCTAGCCCCAACCATTTCAGCATATAAAAATACGACTCCGCTCCAGCCACAAGTCCAGAAACATTCTCATCCAACTCTCCTAGACTATCATCAAAGCCTTTACTGGTTTGATACTGACCATACTTCAGCACCAGGGAGGTATCCTGAATGTTTTTACCGAAGATTCGAAAATTCACAGTCGTATAGCTGTAGCTGCGCTTGGATAGTGTTAAGACCTGTGCACCAGTGTCATACTGATCTTCTCCCACTGCGGGATCACTCCCGCGATGGGCACCATAGTCAAACCCAAGATCAACGTTGGGTGTTTTTAGACCGGTTGTGGAGGAAATGAGATTTGTAAACCAAAACTGGATACGACCAGACTGGGCTGACTGCGATTCAAACAAAGTCGGCGTGGAATTGATGTCCGAACTCAATTTCATCTCACCTGAGAGAGATTTATAGCCCAAAGATAGTTCGGGAGCGAATTTTTCCTTCTTTGGATCTGACACTAAAGCTAGCCAGAGATCCATCAGACGAATTCTCTCTTTGATTCGCAGCCACTCAGTCAGGGTCCAGCGAGTTGAATGACGTTTTTCTTGAGTCTCAACAACGTAGGTTGTGACAACGGTCTTGCCATAGGCGACTTGCGGTGCGCAGAACACAGCAACGAGTAAGCTTGGTAAAATATGCAATCGAATCATAGGGCCTCCCACCAATAGCTCGACTATCGGCAGCTTATCCCCTTAGCTTGATTCGGGATTTATCACGAATTTTACCGTTTTCTCAATTGGCATTGAGTCACCAATGGAAAGATATGTAGGTATATCGTAGGCCTCTAGATTCTCTTGGCTTTCCACTGGCCGAAATGAAAGCCCACTGACGTCGAGCACCAGAATTACCGTCCGCACAGAGGTGCTAAGTTCCAAATCGTTTGTTTGATAATACCCATACTCATCACCGGTATTACCAAACAGGTCTTTTCCTACCGCAATTTCAAGTTGACCTTGGTCGATTTCGAGTTTCGACTCTCCCTCCTGGACAAGGTAGCCAATAGCTGCACCAAATGGCGATAAACGAGCGAAAGCGTCGAAGGCAACGGAGCCTTGGATACCAATAGGAGTTCCTTGACAGTCTGTGACAAACAGTTCGTAAACAATTGACTGATTCTCCGCACCATTGATGACCTGATCAGTAAGCAAATCAGCTTGCGTTAGAGGTGGTTGGTCATCAGTACAAGGCGGTTCGCTGGTATCATCACCCACTTCTTCTGGCACTGGAGCCGTGGTTTGGGCTTCTGATTCGGCATCAGCCGAGGCAGGTTGTGTCTCGCCAGTTCCATTTTCTCCAGAAAATCCACTGGTAAAACTGCTACAAGAGACACAAAAAAATGTGATAAATAGTAAGAATTTTGGCATCCTCTAATCCCCCCACACTTGCCTTCGGACGCAAGGTTTTCATTCTTTAGAGGATCTTGTGAATTTTTGCAGTCTTCACGAAAGATTTTAAAATTAGCTCCTTACAGAACTGGGCTGGGATTTCTGCCCGAAAAATAGATACCTAATCATAATGTAGGCTAGATCTTCAAGTCTTTTGGGAGAAGCTGGTAGTACAAAGGCCAGCGATTAAAATAGGATGCTACCTTAATGACAGCTGGGTTATGAGTTGCACCCTTATAAAACTTGGCGCCTCTTGCAATCATCGCCTCAAACAGATGGGCATATAGAGGATAACTTAAACCCTTGCCTCTGAGTTTAGGGCTTAGGACAAGGTCAACTCCCGACGTTGGCCCCCAATAAGCATTATGAGCGTCAAAGTTAATTCCGCCATAACCAACGATCCTACTCTTTTTCTTGAGTAGAAAGGTTTCCTGGCGATCGAGACTATTCATTAGTCTCATAAATTCCTGAGTTTGATATTGGTCGCAGTTCCAATACCAGCAAAGCTCAGGATTCTCCTTGAAAGCCTCGATTTTCAAAGCCATGATACGGTCCACCTGCTCTGGGTCATCAGCAGTGACCAATTCAATATCATTGTCCTTGAAGGCATCTTTCTTAGCTAATGTTTTAGCCTCTTTTAGGGATAGAGCTGGGTCTCCACCGTAGGATGTCGCCGCTATTCGCCAGTTTGATGCGAGCCCTTCAACTAAGGCGAAGCAAGGAGCATACAGCTCCACTAGAGAGAACTGCTCGGATTTCGCGTAGCTCTCAATGAAGTTCCGAATCATCGGAACGGCTTCATCGGAAAACTCTGGCTTGAAATCGAGAACAAACTGAGTCAGAACGCTTCCATAAAAACGGTGATAGAAACGACTTGCCATAACATAAGCAAGCCACTCTCCTTCCTTTTCTAAGAAGGCGATCTCACCCTGACGATACTTATAGATAGCCGCAAAGTAATCACCCAAAATCTTTGTCATCGAGGCATCATTTCGAAATCCAGGGATCTCTTCTAGGACTCCTAAACGCAACTTAAGCATTTGCTCAAACATAGTGCTCCACAGTTCATTTATTTTCTTCTAACTCGACCCAACTTCAGCCAACATCGCCCACTGCAAGAAATGATTTATCTCAGCGAAACATTGAATCATTATCCTTACTATGTTTTACCAGTGGTGGTAAGTATTTTAACCAGGCATCCCCATGAAAACAGCCACCGCTGAGATGTCTTGAATACCTTGTTTTTACTAGGAATTCAGGCCGTTCGTCTCTGCATTTAGATGACGTTCCGTAGTTTTTAGGTCGCCTTGCTAATATTTTACTTTTTACCCGCAATCAATTGCAGTTATACTCAGTCTCACGTTTTTCAAGATACCCTAATTTACCCACTTGGAGTCTCCTCTGATCCTTTCAAATCGGATTTTGCCTGCTAAGCCTTAGTAGCGAAAGCCCTGGCTTGAAGAATACTGAGGATACCACAGTGGATGACAAGCACTCAGGAGGGACCTCGTTGGTTATTTTTCTTATCTATGGCAGCTCACTAATGGCTATGATAACTGCCCTATACTTCGCTAGATCTGTCGTTCGCATTCCCGTTGTCGGTGATACTCCAGAGCAGGAAGCTAAGTTTAAAGATATCTCAGAGGCCATCGCCGAAGGTGCCATGGCTTTTCTGGCAAAAGAGTATAAGTATGTTGGCATCTTTGCCATCGCGTTTGCAGGGCTCATGATACTAACTCTCGACCATAGTAATACACCACTTCACGAGGGTGTATACAGCGCGATTTCCTTTCTGATCGGCGCCCTGACTTCAAGTCTATCAGCTTTCCTCGGTATGAAGATCGCAACAATGGGTAACGTGCGAACTACAATCAAGGCCAAAATCGGTTTATCAGAAGCCTTCTCTGTTGCCTTCCAGTCTGGTGCAGTTATGGGCTTTGGGCTTGTTGGACTTGCGGTTTTCGGCTTGATTACCATGTGTATCGCCTATGGTTCAATCATCGAAGAAAAAGAGTTACTAATGGAAATGGTTGCTGGGTTCGGCCTCGGTGGGTCAACAGCTGCTCTATTTGGTCGCGTCGGTGGCGGCATCTATACCAAGGCTGCTGATGTTGGGGCAGACTTGGTAGGTAAGGTTGAGCAGGGAATTCCAGAGGATGACCCAAGAAACCCAGCTGTTATCGCAGATAACGTCGGCGATAATGTTGGCGACATCGCCGGTATGGGGGCTGACCTCTTTGGTTCTTGTGCTGAGGCTACCTGTGCCGCACTAGTGATCGGGGCTACATCCGCAGCAATCGCAGCAGATCCATTCGCTATATATTTTCCCATCATAATTTCAGCGATTGGTATCCCTATTAGTCTGATCACATGCTTCTTCGCTCGATTGGATAGCAAGGCAACCTCCGCCGAACCAATTCTCAAGAAGCAGCTATTAATCTCGACCGTGTTAATGACCATTGCCTGCATTGTGATTACCAAATGGGGATTACTTGAATCTTTCGTTATCAATGGCAAAACAGTCACCAATACAAATGTTCTTATTTCACTGCTATCAGGGCTATGGTCTGGGCTCTTGATCGGCTATGTGACCGAATTCTATACCTCTCACTCCTATAGACCCGTGAGGGAAGTCGCAGATGCCTCCAATACCGGGCCTGCTACAAACATCATTTACGGTCTTGCCCTAGGCTATAAAAGTTCCGTGGTACCCGTTATCGCCCTCGCCGTAACTGTTTACTTATCCTGGACACTAGCAGGAATGTATGGCATTGCTATTGCCGCCCTTGGCATGATCTCTACCATCGCAATCGGCTTAACCATCGATGCCTACGGCCCGGTGTCAGACAACGCCGGAGGAATCGCTGAAATGGTAGAGTTAGGGCCAGAGATTCGTGAGCGCACCGACTTACTTGACGCTGCTGGCAACACCACTGCAGCTATTGGTAAAGGATTCGCTATCGGATCGGCACTTCTTACTGCACTTGCCCTATTTGCAGCTTTTCTCGTCCGCTCAAACATTCAAGCTTTGGATCTGCTTTCACCCTTGGTTTTTGCCGGCCTGCTAGTTGGCGGGATGCTACCTTTCGTCTTTACTGCTCAGACTATGAAAGGCGTAGGCGTTGCTGCGAACGCCATGATCGAAGAGGTTCGCCGCCAATTTCGCGAAAAGCCCGGTATTCTCAAAGGCACTGAAAAGCCTGACCACCGCACCTGCGTTGCCATCTCTACAGCTGCGGCTATCAAAGAGATGATTGCACCTGGAATGCTAGTGATGCTTACGCCCCTCGTGTTCGGCTATCTGTTTGGAGTTGAAGCTCTTGCGGGCTTGCTCGCAGGAACTCTAGTAACTGGTCTTGTGATGGCCGTTTCCGCTTCCAACTCTGGAGGCGCTTGGGATAATGCCAAGAAATACATCGAAGCAGGAGCCTTAGGAGGCAAGGGATCAGAAGCTCACAAAGCAGCGGTGGTGGGCGACACAGTTGGCGACCCATTCAAAGACACCTCCGGGCCATCGATTAATATCTTGATGAAGCTTATGGCTATTCTTAGCCTAGTGTTTGCCCCATTCTTTGTTTCACACGGCGGTGTTCTCTTGAAATTTCTTAAGTAATCAGACGGAACGAATCGGCACTACGGTCTATCCGTAGTGCCAGTATAGATAGAGCATTCCAAGAATACCCAAAAACCAAAACAGTGACTTCAAGATCCGTAGGTAATCCCCACGTTGAGGTTCGAAAAGCTCGCTCAATGCTACAGTGCTGTATTCTTCCTTTTCAATTTGAAATAGGGGAAATTGGAGCAAGCTCTTGGTATCTTCTTCCTTATGACTGCGCTTAAATTCCTTCATGAGCTGCTTGAGTTTCTCATTGATAAGTTCTGGCTTTTTCTTGACGATCTGAGCGATATCATGTTCCCCAAAGCCGTAGCGATAGCGCAACAACAACACCTCACGCTCAAAGGGACCAAACGAAATGATAAGCTCTTCGATCTCTCGCAGTTTGTCGTGAGCGTTTGTCCCCTGGTAAATTCCATCTAGAGCCGTTTGGGGAGGTTTATACCAACGATCAGCACAGAAGTTCTTGGCTGTTTGATAAAGTTTAATCTTGCATTGGGCTTGATCCCAACCTTGCTCCTTAGCTTGATCTTGGACGGCACGCACAACCTCAAGTAAAATCGTGGTCATCCGCTGCGGATCTCCGGTCATGCGAACCATGAAATCATAAAGCAGAGCCTTCTGTGTTTCAAACCAAGCACCAGTCATGGTGCTCGTCTGTGGCTGACTTTGTTGGCTAGTTTCCACGCTTTTCCTGAATTCCAAAGTTAAGCATGATACCTAGTAGTAGTAAGCATGCAGGAACAAGATAGGCCACCCGATTGAGGTTTTGCGAAACGTCACCCATCGCCCACGAGATGGTCATTCCCAATGTCAAGAGTAGGTGTAAGATGAGATAACGTCTAAAGATTTTATAGCTTTTAGCTCCCAGCTGCAAGGGGCGACCCAGGAACATCAGATATTTCATCGGCAATACTAAAACCAGATCGAGCGGCAAAAAGATCATCATATTCACATTGTGGTGAAGATCTCCATGCCCTGAAAAAATCCAGTTGAGCGGCATAAGCAAACCAAAAACACCACCAACGAAAAATAAAGGAACTCCAGCAAACCCTACCAGTCTCATCCCCCAAGCGCCAATGCGATCCGCTTTGCCCTGGTTGATGCGATAGGAGTCCCGCTGAATCAGAATCAGACCAAGAATTGCAGGCAATAGTAGTATTGCTGCTAGCACTTTGAAAACTTCATAAGAGGGCTGTTCAAGGTCCGGGGCATCGATCAAGAGCTTGCCATCACCCAAGAGACTTCCAGAATCTAGATTGATTTTCTGTAGCTCTTCGCGCAGATACAGAGGATGAAACATGCTTTCCCAGCGGGTTACGACTCGATCGATCCGGCTGTTCATGCCCACTTCAAGAATCACATCCATCCAAGGATTCACCCGATAGCCATCGCGCACCATGTCTCGAAACGTCATGTTTGTAGGAATCTCTTGAGTTGCAGCCGCAAGCCGGCCACCAATGGCCAGATCGATAAAGTCCCTCGGCCTCGTCGCACAGTTGTCAAAAAAGTACTGATAAAGATAGTCACGATTTTCAGGAAGAGCGTTCCAGGCCAGCTTATTAAGGAGGATTCTTTTTTGGTCGCTGTTCAAATTGAGCTTATCCTGCCAAACTTTTCGCCCTTCGAAACGATAGCGCTGCATCGCTTGGTGAGCAGGATAGACCCCAAGTTTATAGATGAGGTTGCCTTGGTAGTAATTCAAAGAGAAACTGAGTGGATCTCCAAAATCAAAGATCCCCCAGTTATAGATAAGGTCACGACCACTCTCTGTATTTTTTACACGGAGAGCAGTATGGCCAAAGTTGGTGTAGATCATGTCGCCAACATCGAAGGTATGGAGATAGACTTCGATATGATCAAGATTGGGGGGAGGACTCTCTTGGGCCTTCGCAGCCTGGTTTATGCCAAAAAACAAGATCAACCATACAATCCAAGTCCCAATCATGTCACACTCCACTGAGATTTTCAGCTAGACCCTACCAGCGCGCTGCTACTTGAGCTACTTGAAAGACTCGTGACTTAACTTTGACGCCTTTTCTTCTTGAGTTCGAGCCGAGCAACTTTTCGATCCTGAGCCTCTTGGAAGCGACGTTTTTGATCTTCAGTCTCCGGCTCAATAACCGGCATTGCCGTCGGGCGCCCCATAGAGTCAAGGGCAACCATTGTTACATAAGCAGAAGCTGTATGATAGACCTCTCCTGACTTTGGATTTTCCGCAATAACCTTGACACCTACTTCGCAACTGGACTTCCAGACGTTATTCACCGACCCGAGAAGCTTCATAATCCAGCCAAGGCGTACTGGGGCTCGGAATTCCATCGCGTCCACGGAAGCGGTCACAACCTGCTTACCGCAGTGTCTTTGAGCACAGATTGCAGCAGCAATATCCACCCATGACATCACCATCCCACCAAATACAGTGCCCAGCTCATTGGTATGCTGGGGTAACACCAACTCTGTCATGATCACTTCACTTTCGCTCGGGTATTTGGCATTACTCATCTAAGTTCCTCATTTCTGCTTGATCATCGCTAGGCCCAGACTTGCGACCGACCATCACGACTTTGTTCTTGCCTCCTCGCTTGCTGCGATACATGCACTCATCAGCAAGCTTGAGCAGAGCAGCTTTGTCGCTACCATGCTCAGGGCAACACGCGATTCCAATGGATGCGGTAACATGTGCAACGGCATCTTGGCCAATGGAAAATTCATGCTGGGCGATTTTTTCTCGAAGTCGATCGGCAACCCCCCAGGCCTTGAGGCTGTTGGCCTCCAGAAGGAGTACGACAAACTCATCACCACCGTATCGAAAGATGCTATCCACATCCCTTAGTTCCAGTCGTAGCACTTGAGCCACCTGCTTTAAAACCTCACTACCAGCCAAATGGCCATACTTATCATTGATGGGCTTGAAACTGTCTAAGTCTATAAAAAGCAGGCTAAATGATGTTTGGAAACGTTGGACGCGCTTCATTTCAGCATCCAGACAGGCTTCTAGGTAGCGATAGTTATAAAGGTTGGTAAGGTCGTCCCGATGGAGCAACTCCTGGGTCTTTTGGAACCGGCAGCACCAACGGCTGATCACGTGAGCCTGCCCCAGAATCAGGGACTTAAGCCTTTGGCGACGCTCCATCGATTGATGACGCCAGGCGAAAAAACCAAGGTCCATCCGTTCGAACTGAAGCAGGAAGATATTCCACAACCGATCACCAACACGGACTGACATAATATCTGCGTACCCAAGTTTTCGACGGGGCATCGTTCGTATCTGCCCACATAGCTCGTTGATACCTGTCTCAAACTCCCTATGGGCAGGGGGATCTTGCACCAGGAGTTTCCCATTGTGAGAACTTGCTGGGATAAAGGACAGGGGCTGTCCTGGGAAATAGCGTTGCCACACATGAGTTGTAGCATCTACAAGATCTGCAAGGGTTGTTTGGTCACCCAATTCCTGAGCAACTTTGAGGGCAATCGTGTCAAGATTTCGATCAGCTCCCGTGCTGACGTCGTGCTTTGCTGGCAAAAAGCCTCCTATGACTCACGATAGAACAAGAATTGATTGATCTCCTGGCCGAAGAGTAGATACAACACCGCGCCAATGGCGAGAAATGGGCCAAAGGGGATCTTTACCTTCATACTCCCTGAACGCGTTACTAGTATAACACCGATTCCGATCGCCGCACCGGAGATCGACGAAATGAAGAGTGTCGGCACCAGGGATTGATAGCCAAGCCAGCCACCAATGCCAGCTAGCAACTTCACATCCCCCATGCCCATTCCAACTTCGCGACGCACCAAGTAATAAATCAGTCCTAAGGCGTAAAGGCTCCCCCCTCCAGCCAAAACTCCATAGAGCGCAGACTGCCAATCCAGCTCAGGGTGCAGAAAAACGACCAATGGTGTACAAGCTACCATGGGTAGACTGATCACATCGGGGATGATTTGAAGGTGGAGGTCTATCACGCTGCAAATGATTAACAAACTACAGAAAACTGCAGCGTGGGCAAAGCGGATGGTCTCCAGTGAGTCTAAGGTAATTTGGCTACCTGAGCGAATCACAAAGGGAAATTTCCAATAGATAAGAACAAACATGAAACCTGTGAAGGCTTCAACAAGTGGATACTGAAACGAGATGGGCTGGCGACAGCATGCAGCCTTGCCACGCAAAATGAACCAGGACAAAACGGGGATATTATGCCAGAAAGGAATTGGCGTGCCACAGTGTGTGCAAACCGAACGTAGATCCTTCCAGAAAGTTTTTTGTGGAATCCTCAGAATACATACGTTTAAGAAGCTGCCAATACATGCGCCAAAAGTGAAGGAAATCCACGTAATAGGACTTGTTAAGTAGGGGGCTAAGAAAGTAAAAAGACTTTGCATAAATGTTCCTTGATTAAGACCAATTCGCCCCATTGGTACAGTGGCGGAAACAGAAGGTTCAAGGTGCGATCCGAATCCAAAGGCCAAGGTATTGAATCTTGGCGAACAGGACCTAAACCAAAATGCCGCTTTACTAAGGTTTGGGGCCTAGCAACCTGTAGTAGTATATAACTTTTGTCCAAAGTGATCAGCGCATGACTGAATATGTCACTCTCCAAGTACGCGAAGACACTTTAGAAACCATTAAGGACCTCGATGAAACCATTAGTACTCGACAAACTCCAGTGGCCAACCCTTCTTGACTTACTCGCGGGCTACACCCAGACCACTGCTGGCAAAGACCACTGCTTAGAGCTAAAGCCCAATCTTAGCCGCGATGATATTGAACTGGGTTGGAATCAAATCGTTCCACTCAAAAACCTGATTCGCACCGGCTACGTTCCCCCCATAGGTGACATCCCCGTGCTGACCAGTACCTTTCGCGGAGCCAGCCTAGGGCAAACTCTTGACGGGGAATCCCTCAGAGAAGTCTACGGCCTTCTACAAACGGTGAAAAGCGTCCAGCGTTTTACCACAGATTTTGCAGAAAAGTGTTCGACACTTGTTAAGTTCGACCGCACAATCTATCCGCTACCTCATTTAGCTACGGCCATTGAAACAGCGATCAGTCCCGAAGGTGAAATTCTAGACAGTGCTTCCCCAGAACTACTGAGTATCCGCCGAAAAAAACTTTCTCTTAGAAAGACCATAGAAACCGAGATCAAAGGGCTTTTATCTGATCATGAAGTTGAAAATTATCTGCAAGATAAGTTTTTCACAGTGCGATCAGAGCGCTATGTGGTTCCCATCCGCCTCGACGGTCGCGGTCGCGTCAAAGGCTCTATCCAGGATACCAGCGATAGCGGGCAGACTCTTTACATTGAGCCCGAAGCGATCAAACCACACAACGAGCACCTGCTTGAGCTAGAGCTTAATGAGAAACTCGAAATCCTGCGGATTTTTCGAGAGCTGAGCGCCCAAGTTGCAGCTGACCTAGACACCCTTAAAGCCAACTATGAAGCCTTGGTAGAGCTCGATATTCTATCCGCCAAAGCTCGTCTAGCAGCGAATCTAGACTGCTGCGCGGTGACAATTCATGATCAACCGTGCTTGAAACTCAAAGGTGCAAGGCACCCCTTAGTTACCACTCCAAACGGTGGCAAGGCCATCGGCAATCATATCGAGTTAAACTCCGAAAACCATATCTTGATCGTATCTGGGCCTAATGCTGGCGGTAAAACCATTGTGCTAAAAACAGTGGGAATCTTACACCTCATGGCCAAGGCTGGATTATTGATCCCAGTAGAGGAAGAGTCCGAAATATTCCTTCCTGAGGAGATCTACCTGGAGATGGGTGACTCGCAAAATATTGAAGCCAATCTTTCCACCTTCTCTGGCCACGTTCTTGGACTTAAACCGATTTTAGAGCAGGCCGGGCCGCGAGATTTGGTTCTGCTAGATGAACTCGCTGTGGGCACCGAGCCCCAGACCGGCTCGGCCATTGGTCAGGCTGTTCTAGAATGCGTGGCTGATCGGAAAGCTCTGGGTGTGGTAACCACCCACTTTGACAACCTCAAAGGTTTGGCCATGAGCGACCCACGCTTCCGCAATGGATCGATGGAATTTTCTGTGGAGACTCTGAAGCCAACCTATAAGCTAGTGCTCGATATCCCAGGTCAGTCCCACGGCCTTGAAGTTGCAGAGCAGATGGGTTTACCAGCCCATGTCATCGCTAGGGCAAAGGATCTCCGTGGCGAGTCCTCTACCGAGATGGACCGCATCATCGAAGACATGCTCGCTGCCAAAGAGCAGGCCAAGCAGGAGCGAGCTAAGTTTGAACAACTGCGCATGGAAACTGAGTCACAGAAGTTCCGCTGGGAACAGGACCGCGAGGCCTTACTCAAAGCCAAGGAGAAAGCTTCCGAGAAAATCCGCAATGTTTACCAAAATCAAATTGATAAGCTAAAGATCGAGTTTCGTGATCAGGCCGATCAGTTTAAGAAATTGGTCAAAAAACTGCCTTCGGGAGATCAGCTAACAGAGTTAAAAGACGAAGCCCGAGATAGCCGTCGCTCGGCAGAGAATAAGCTCAGCGCTTTAGAGTCTAACTTGCAAAAACTCGGGGATGAATACAAGCTCAAGCAAGACATCCCTGGGGAGCCTGTAGCTATCGATCAGTTGAAAGTCGGATCTAAAGTTTATGTGGTGTCATTCGAAAGGGAAGCAACAGTCACCAAAGTTCAAAAAAGCCCTCCCGCTGTAGAGGTATCTGTGGGTCTTCTTAAAATCAAGCCCGCCCTACAGGAATTGCGGCTCATCAAAAACTCGAAAGATACGAAGCCAGCGAAAAAGAGGAGCACCTCGGCAAACAAAACACAAAAAATTGGCTTTATCGTCCCTTCCCCCACCAATAGCATTGATTTGCGCGGCCAAGATGTTGAGCGAGCCCTAGAGAAAACTTGGGCGTTTATCGACAAGGCAGTATTGCGGGGCGAAACCCAGCTCATTCTCATTCATGGCCACGGCACGGATGTTCTAAAACGATCGATCCGTACCGCCCTAACCAAAGATTCTCCCTACAACTTAGACTTCCGCCCTGGCGAGAAAGAAGAAGGGGGAGATGGGGTCACAGTGGTTCAACTTATTTTATAGGTTCGGAAGGAGTTCCAATGGCGAAACCGGCAGGTAACAGAAAACTCAAAGTCGTCGAGCTACCCAAGGAGCAAGTGCTCGAAGACTACAAGACAGCTTTCATGAGCCGCGAAGCGAGTCTCATCGGACGCAAGGAAGTTCTTTCAGGCAAAGCCAAGTTCGGCATCTTTGGTGATGGTAAAGAAGTGGCTCAAGTTGCTATGGCCCGCTACTTCCAAAAAGGCGACTGGCGATCCGGCTACTACCGCGATCAAACCTTTATGTTTGCACTTGGAGCAGCGACCATACGACAGTTTTTCGCACAGCTCTACGCAGATACCGACCTTGAACGGGAACCTCACTCAGGTGGCCGCCAGATGAACAGCCACTTTGCCTCGCGATCTTTGGACGAACGAGGTCAGTGGGTCAACCAACTTGAACAATACAACACCAGCTCTGATGCCTCGCCAACAGCTTGTCAGATGGCCCGGCTTGTGGGCCTTGGCTATGCTTCTAAACTCTACCGTCAGCACCCGAATTTAGATGGCACAGGCTTTTCCAATCAAGGTCGTGAGATAGCCTTTGGTACCATTGGCAACGCTAGCACATCAGAAGGTGTTTTCTGGGAATGTTTCAACGCCGCAGGAGTTTTAGAGATCCCCGTTGTCATTTCCGTTTGGGATGATGAGTACGGTATCTCTGTTCCCGCCAAATTCCAGACCACCAAAGAATCTATTTCAAAGATCTGCTCTGGTTTTGAGAAAGAGCAGAACACCAATGGCTACAATATTCTGGTCGCCAAGGGTTGGGACTATCAAGAACTGATTCATGCCTATCGGGATGCAACAGCTGCTGCCAGAGATCACCATATCCCAGCGTTGGTTCATGTCATCGAGATGACCCAACCTCAAGGTCACTCCACATCGGGAAGCCATGAGCGTTATAAGTCGAAAGATAGACTGGAGTATGAAAGCTCATTGGACTGTCTCGTGAAGATGCGAGAATGGATTCTAGATCAGGGCATGGCAAGCCAAGGCGAGTTAGACCAACTGGAAGCTGAGTCTAAGGCATTTGTTCAGAAGGAGCGTAAAGCTGCCTGGGAAGACTACCTGTCGCCAATCCAAACTGAAAAGCAGATGTTTCTCGATGCCTTTAAAGAAATCGAGACCGAGCACCCGGAGCTGCCATCAGTGGCCAGTGTGAGCAAGGCTCTTGAACGCAACCCCATTGTCAATCGCAAGAATAATATCGCCGCCGCCCGGCAGATTCTATTGTCTGCTCGGGAGCAATCAAGTAGCAGCTTAGAAAAACTGCGAAGCCTGCTAGACGAACAGTTTGATGAAAATAGCCAACGCTACAATAGCAAGCTTTTTGTGGACGAGGAGCACAGTCCTCTTCAAGAGATCGGTACCGAAGCGATTTTCAGTGATGCTTCAGAGAAAGTTGATGGTCGCCAGGTGATCCAAAAAATCTTTGATATCCACTTAAGCGAAGATCCTCGTCTCTTCATTATCGGCGAGGATGTCGGTAAACTCGGTGGCGTTAACCTTGAATTCGACGGCCTAAGCGATAAGCATGGAGAACATCGGGTTACAGATACAGGTATTCGTGAGGCCACGATTCTAGGCCAAGGTATCGGTGCTGCACTTCGTGGACTCAAACCCATTGTCGACATTCAGTACCTCGACTACCTTCTCTACGCCTTCCAAGTAGCATCCGATGACTTGGCCAGCCTTCACTATCGCACTGCTGGTGGTCAAGTCGCTCCAGTGATCATGAGGACCAAAGGACATCGCCTGGAAGGTATCTGGCATACAGGCTCTCCCATTGGCATGATTTTACACGGGCTGCGGGGGATTCATGTATGTGTGCCACGCAACATGGTACAGGCGGCTGGTCTTTACAATACTCTACTTGCTTATGACGATCCTGCTTTGGTGATCGAAGTTCTCAATAGCTACAGGCTAAAAGAACGAATTCCAGATAACCTTAAGGACTATAAAGTGCCTTTAGGAGTCCCCGAGGTTCTTCACGAAGGCCATGATATCACCTTGGTTACCTATGGGGCTTGTATCAATATTGCCAAGGAAGCGGTCAGTCGTTTGGATCAACTCGGAATATCTGTTGAGCTTATTGACCCTCAGACGCTTCTGCCATTCGATCGATTTGGAAAAATCGGAGATTCCATTGCTAAAACAAACTGTGTCCTATTCTTGGACGAGGATGTCCCTGGTGGAGCCACATCCTATATGATGCAGCAAGTCTTGGAGCAGCAGCAGGCCTACGATAACCTTGATGCCCCTCCCAGGACACTAACTGCAAAAGCTCATCGAAGTCCCTATGGTAGCGATGGCGACTACTTTACAAAGCCAAGCATCGAAGATGTGGTCGAAACAATTTATGATATGATGCATGAGCGAGAGCCTGCACGATTCCCTGAACGCCTCTAAAACAAAATAAGGCCGAAGATTAATTTGTCTTCGGCCTCTTTTCTTTTCTATTCCATCAGAAATTTGCACAGCTAGTTGGCAAGACCGGGCCATTGTCCCTAGTACAAACAGGTAGTAGAGCATTCCCAACATCCCGTGCTTCGATTGAAATCAAATAGTCATCCCAAGCAGGAAGACGATTTCCCTCGCCATCAACGATCTGACGAAAGCGATAAGAACTCTCTTGACCGAAAATTACGCTGTCACGACTCCATTCATTGTCACTAACTTGCGACATGCTGAAGTTAAGGAGCATCGATTGAGGTATCTCTACTTCAGGAAACACACCAAATGGCTTGATGATTGGAGTGACATCGCCATAGCTAAAGTCAGTGTTGAAAATACCTTGGTAAACTAGCTGATTCTTCTCTACTGCTCGATAGAGGCTGCGACCTGAAAACGAATCATGCCAGCTCCATATGCCTTCATCATAGACAGGAATATAGGCCTTATAGCCAATCACGTTCCCCGCTTCCTCAATGGCTTCGATGCGCGCGCTCGAAAATGAAACGACCTCGTCTGCGAGAGGGTTGCCATCCATCCACCATAGACCCTGAAGGTTCCTCGGTGTGCCCGTATCATCGCTGCCGGCGATCAGATACTGGTCGATCTCCTCATGGGATACCGACATAAGATCGTACGAACTGAAAGCTAGAACATGGCTTGAAAGAAACATCGAGATTAACAAAAATAAACCTCTCATTCGAGACTCCTTACTGGGAAGCAATTAAGATTTTTTGAACACAGCCGTCTTAAAAGAAATCCCATCGGATCGTCAAGGATCAAAATGTTTCTTTATATTTGCCAAGGTTCTAATCCTCACTCTAGTGCTTAGTCACATTGAATCCTCGGCGTTGTTGTCTTCGTCTCTCAATCGTCGCTGTACGGGAGTACTATCTCCTCAATCATTCCTCGACGCCTAGCCGAGAATCCAATGTGACTAAGCACTAGCTGTCTGAGGCAAGATCAAATGACCATCTCTGCATCAGATCTTGTTGGAAGTTTTATCATCCCTTTACCAAGGACGCTCCTCGCCTTTGAAATTGAAGAAGCGTCCCGAATCCTTAACATCTAGTTTCATTGTAAGTTCAAACAGGCCATGAGCTGACTCATCAACGGTGACCGGCGCGTTTGAGCCACCCATACTTGTCTGAACCCACCCTGGGTGAAGGACAACGGCGGTCATGTTGGGATTCTCTACAGCAACACATTTGGTCATCATATTGAGGGCTGCCTTGGATGCACGATAGGCATAACTTCCACCTGATGTATTATTTGCGATTGATCCCATTTCGGATGTAATTTGAAAAACTTTGGGCTCTGATGATTTTTTGAGAAAAGGTAAAGCCTGCTGAAGCACTTTCATTGGCCCCATTGAGTTGATCAGCAGAGTCCGACTCATCTTTTCGAAGTCGATATCCGCAAGCTTTTCTCCAAACTGTTCAAATACACCTGCATTATTGATCAAGGTATCAATCACCTGATCGATACCAAGACTAGCAAAGACTTTTTGGATGGACATGTCGTCTGAAACGTCCATCTCCAAGATCTTGATTTTCTCGTGGTAGTCACCTTCAAGCTCCCAAAGATCACGCTCCCCTTTCGGATTGCGACAGGTTACAATAAGCTGATTGCCAGCCTTTAGGATCTCCCTTGACAGACCAAGACCAATTCCTCGATTTCCACCTGTGACAAAATAGGTTTTCATATGACACCTCGTCTTCCGAACCGTTTGAATATTTGCACACCTATACGCAAGTTTTGCTATGAGTCTAGTACACCATAGGAAAGTGATCTTGGCTAGGAATAGAAATCGACACAATGATAGTTAAGGATTTCTATGCAACGGTATCAAGTTTAGAAGGCTTTTTCCCGATCTGTTCGAGAATCAAGTGAACCTCTTGAGGGCGATGAAGGAGGAAGCCCTGGATCAACTCGACGCCCATCTTTTGCAAGACAGCCGCTTCTTCCCAGGTTTCAACACCTTCGGCAAGAATCGTAGTGTTGAGGATCTTTGCTGCACGGACCAAGCCTTTCACATAGGCTTGTTTCACTGAGTCTTTGTCGATATTTTGAATCATACCGCGATCAAATTTTATCACATGGGGCTTAATGCGAATAATTCTCTCTAAGCTAGAGTAACCCTTACCAAAGTCATCAGCAGCGATACCCATATGATGCTTTTCAAGGTGATCCCGTGACTTCATCATTAAATCGAAGTTGCTAATCGCTTCGGATTCGGAGATTTCGAACATCAAACGTTCCTTGCGCTCGAAAGACGTTCGAAGTCTTTCAATATAGTAAAGATTTCTCGGTAGGATATTAATCATGAGCGTTCCAGGCAAGTCTTTCGCATACTTTGCCGCGTGCTTCATGCAGGCTTGATCCAACTCTAAAGCGACTTTAGTATATTTCGCTAGGGAGAATAAAACATCTGGTCTTAAGTAGCGAGAATCGACGCCACTTTCAAAATTATTTTCTTTTTGAACAGCTTCCTGATTCACGCGAATCAACGACTCAAACCCATAGATATGGCTCTTGAGTGGCGTTATGCTCTTATCAGCGTGAACTTTGTCGACCAATTCCTTACTTAGATTTTGCAGATTGAAAACGCCCTGATAATAGGGAGTAAGTAGATCTTCTGATTGAATGAGGGTCTGCATCAGTTCCCTCTGGCGCTCACGACCTCTTTTTTGCTGCGACGACGCCATCTGCTTACTAGCTTCTAGGCCTGAGTCTAAGATTTCTTGAACATCGATACACGGGTTATTCAGTACCCCGAAGAAACCGACACCAACAAGAGGAATGCTTTCCACACAACTTGGAATACGACGATTGGTTCTGGGAGCGAAAAGTTCATCCCACAAAGCATTGTGTATGGAGTTGGAAATACGATCAGCTACCCGTTCTAAGGCTCCGGGATGGGGTAGAGCCCCTGTATCACGGGATCGATTCATGAATATCACATAGGTATTGCTAGTCATCGACTTGCGGCAGATCACGTCGCTATCGCGGAAACATCCGGGCCTTCCCCACAGGTCAAATAGAATATCGTGGAAGACTTCTTTCATCTTGGCATAAACATCGGAACCGTATTCGACACTTATCTTATTGAAGGATGATGCGTCAATGGTAAGAATTCCGAGCCCCCCGAAAGAATTAAGCATCGAAATGGGAATCTGGGAATTGTAAAACGGGATTGACTTACAGCGGGCCTTGACGCCTTGATTGGCAACGATCCCGCTAAATAAGCTCGCTGTTGTTAGAATGTCGTTATAGTTTTCTTTTGCTAGCACTGTGAGGGCATCGTTAAATTCATGGCTATTTGAATTGTTCATATCCTTGTGAGGAAGTTCCCCTCTCAGTACAAGAACAGGCATACGTCGAGCGAGGCTATTTAAAATATCTATAGTCGCTTCGCTTGGGAGTGTTTGATACTCTTCATCGGCGATAATTGCCGTTACCTCTTGCTTGTAGAAGTGGGCGATAAATGCCTTATCATTGACGTCGATGATGCGGGAATCCATCGAGGCCTCGTACAGATCATCTTTGAGCTGCTTGGCCAACGCTTTGTCCTGTGTCGCAATCACTATCATTAACAGTTAATTCCCGTATTTTCAGTACCATAGGTCTACCTTTCACAATATCGGCATGGATCAGTAAATATTAAGGAACGCTCGCAAAAACTTGTCTTATGCCCTTATTTTCCACTTTTAGCAGCTAGCGAAGCACAGGATTAACATGTTATAAATACTGGATTAAGGGCCCAGTTTTTGAATTTGCCAAGGATCATCTATGTCACAGCTAGTTTTCAACTCTTTTCAGAAACAGCTCATCAGCCTCAATCAAAAGAAGCCATCTTCTTTGGTTCTTCCCGAAGGGGATGACCCTCGTGTATTGGCTGCAGCATCCTTATTACTCCAACAAAACTGCCTGGAAACCTTGATCCTCTTGGGATCACTCGACAAGCTTCAGCAGGTTTCAGCAGATGCGGGAATCACTCTGGACTTCAGCGACTCCCGCCTCAAAATTGGCGACCGGGATGTTCCAGAACTTACTAAGCTGTCCCAGGCCTGCTGTCGCGATTATTTAAAGCGCAGAGGAAAGCCAGTATCTGAAGATGCCGTCTTGAAATGGGCTAGTCATCCTGCAAACCAAGCAGCCTCCCTGCTATACCACGATCGCTGCAAGGCGGCTCTGGCCGGTTGTGTTTTTACTACTGCCGACGTGATTCGAGGAGCCCTTCAGGGTGTAGGTCTCAGGGAGGGCAATCGAACCATTTCGGGATCGTTCGCGATGGTTCGGGAAGAACGCGGGGACGACCGGCGCTATATGTTTGCTGATTGTGGTGTAGTCATTGAACCAAGCGTTGAGCAGCTAGTGGACATCGCCTTTGAAACAGTGCAGACGTTCCGCCAACTGTTTCCCGACCTTGAGCCAAAGGTAGCCTTTCTTTCCTTTTCAACAAAGGGCTCGGCGAAGCATCATTCGGCAGATAAGATGGTAGAAGCTACCAAGGCCTTTCAGGAAAAGCATCCTGACATCAAGGCCGATGGTGAGATGCAGTTCGACGCTGCTATCGTTCCGGCGGTTGGTGAGCGTAAGAGCCCTGGTAGCCCCGTGGCGGGTCAAGCTAATTGCTTCATCTTTCCCAATTTGGATGCAGGGAATTTAGTTTACAAGGTGACGCAACGGCTCGCTGGATTCGACGCTTATGGTCCGATTCTGCAGGGCACAAAAAAGCCGTATTCGGACCTATCTCGTGGCGCTAGTGCAGAAGATATCTTTATTTCGTCTTTGATTACGATGCTTCGGGCTCAGTAAAGTATCGGTTTACAAGCTGCGGGCTTTCTCGCTACCATGACTTTTCGGAGGACTTGTTAGCCAGTTCCCGAAAAACTCCTTCGCCGTTTTTTCATATCGGGGTTTTTATGCCTTGGCCTTGGCTTGTCATCATCGCGATCGCCCTGCTCCTGTTTGTCGCGTTCCTATGGGCATTAAAGCGTTTTCTACGCCGCCCTGAGCCAATCCTACCCATCCAGTATTCCAAGAAGGAGCCTTCGGTACCCTTCTTTATCAAGCCCTTTGATACGGATGTTGTTTTTAACTATAAGAACCCCTATCTCGATGGCCAATCCGACGCATGGAGGCAAGGGATGGCTAGGGTTGGTGAGGTGCTAGACGATAGTAATGTGACTCATGCCTACTTTGTTCACGGAACGCTAGTGGGCGACGATCCATTCGGTTTGATTCCCGCCTTAAGGCGCATTCATAGGGAAATGGACCCAAACACAGAGTTCAAGATACGGCAGAAAATAAAAAGGGGTTATGACCATCTCACCAGGGATACGGGAAACTATTTGGAAGAGTACGTCGATCTATTCCGCTTAGCTTCGGGCGCTCGAACTCAGTGTCAAATATTCACGTGGTCTTCCGCCAATCATCATTTAGCTCGTTTGATGGGGTCCATTTACCTTATTGAACGATTGGCCGGTGATCTCCCAGATATTCCAGTAAGTCGCATCCTACTGGTGGGTCACTCCCACGGTGGTCAAATTTTCGCGCTATTTTCCCATATAATTAACCAGACTCATTTGGGCAATAGTCTATTGGACATTTTGGAAGAGCACGATCGAATCGGCCCTTCAATTCGAAGAGCTGTGGCAAAATTGAAGAAGTTCTCCTACGATATAGGTACTTTCGGCACCCCTCACCGCTATCCCTGGCGTTTAACCAAGCGTATGCGATTGATTAATGTAATCAACCATCGAGGCAAGACCCATTTGGCAGAAAAGCCCCTAGGTTTCTGGAAGACTGCTGGTGGAGATTATGTTCAGCAGTGGGGAATTGCAGGTTCAGATTCGCTGGCACAAAGCAGCCAGGATAGAAAGATTAATCGGGAGATAGATAAGCTACTCGGGCCAGGAGTCGATCCCAAGGGCTGGTTGGAAAACGTCGCAAAGGGTATGCGGGTTCAGGAGTTTGGTACGACTTATTTAGTGGACTACCGAGACAGCGGTATTATGGTTCCTAATTTTATGAAGACGGTGTTTGGGCATGGTGTCTATACACGATATGAGGTAATGCTATTTAATGCGCAATTGATGTGCGACGAGTTTTACCCTGATAAGAGAACCAAGCCTCAATTAAAGCGGAAAAATGCGAGCTTTGACAATCAGATCCAAAGCCTCCCACCTCCAACAAAACAAGAGCAGTAGCATCAAGGCCACAACAGAGTAAGAGCAAAAGAGCGACCTACAAAGTAGGAGCAAAAAGAGCGACCTACAAAGTAGGAGCACAAAGAGCGACCTACAAAGTAGGGCAAAAGAGCGACCTACAAAGTAGGGCAAAAGAGCGACCTACAAAGTAGGAGCAAAAAGAGCGACCTACAAAGTAGGAGCAGCAAAACAGCCGCACAGTAAGAGGCTAAATGCTTTGATATTGGGGTTTAATCAAGGCGCAAGGGGGAAAAGTACCGGAGTGATGCGAGCATCATGAGGACACTTTTCCCACGAAGCAACGAAGAGTAAACCCCAATATCAAAGCATTTAGGAGGGGGGCAGGGGTGCTGCCCATTGCAGAGTATTGAAACCTTTCGGTTAAAGGACGGCGACCGTCGAAAGGAGTGTTTAAACTCCCGGGACACTTCGGAACAAAGAACTCCAAAGCAAACTTCGACGGGGAGGGGCACGACCATCAACAATCTCCCTAACGAAACCTTGACGGCTTCTGCACACGTCGCTATAAGGATCTCTAATTGCTTTAATTTAGACCTTCACCCGACTTTTTCTAGCGCAAAAAGTAAGGGTGGCGAAGCTGGCTTATGATCCTCGGCATCTGCTGAGGCCATAAGTTAGAAAGCGTTGACGACCTACCCACTCTTCTTCCAAACACCATGAATTCTGTCAACAATCAAAGGAAATTGCTGGCAAAGTTTTCGAGCGAGGTGAGCACTTTCAGTGTCCATACTGCTCACTCCGGGCACTTTTGAATTGCAAATCCGCTCATTATATGTTTTTTATCGAGAATCCCTTAAAGCCCAAGATCGTCTATACGGATGCAGGATAATGTCATGGTTGACGAGCAAAGTTTATTGAAGGACTTGGTTGATGCAATTTCGAACTGGCTCGAAGGTGGCCGGGGCCGTAGTTTATCGAGCCTCTCTCGCCGCTGTAACATAGCCTATTCAACCATCCGTAGAATCGCACAAAATGAAAGCACCCCTCATCCATACAGTGCTCTTTCCATCAGCGAAGTTGTGATGACGACACCACAGCGTATCGCTTTTCTGAAGAAGCATTTTCCCACTATCGGGGACTTGATGGATGAGTGCTACAGCCCGATGATTCGACCCGAAGCCAATGAGGGTGCTCTTAAGAGATTCCTAGCCCGTGAGCCTCACAATCGTATTTTCAATATGGCCGCTACCCAGGTCGGCACTCATCGCGACCCCATCAATCGCCTTGCTGGCCAGCTAGGTATTGAGGCCTTGGAGGAAATGCTGGAAGCTGAAATCCTCGTTGAACAAGCTGATGGCACAATTAAATACACCCACGACAATTGGGCGATTGGTAATATTGAGGATACCCTTGAACAGGTGAAGCATAGTGTTGAACACTTCGATAAAAGCCTAGTGGGCACTGATGGCGCCAGCTTGATGCATGCAACGGGAGCCATCTCAGAAGATGCCGTGCCAAAACTTAAAATTCTCATAAGAAACTTTATTCGAGACTTAAATACACTAAAAAATAGCCCTCAATCAGAGGGAAGTGTTCACTTCTTTTGTAACTTAATGTACTCATTATACGACAAGGAAGAATGGACAGGTCAGGAGGGGGCACAATCATGAGAAAGTTTGCATTAGCACTAGTCGTACTCATAACGTCACTGAGCGGTTTTGGTAGTGGGTCGGATACCGTATTTCGGTCATTGAAAGATTACTATTTGACCCAAGATCTTCAGGAGGCTGTCGCCTACCCTCAGCTGCCCGAAACACTTGAAAACCTTGATCGCACGGTGGTGGTGGTTAAGGTCGATATCAATACATACTGGAGCATTGTAACTCCATTGCTATGTGGATATCGTGTCTCAGCTGATCTGGATGACGGCGAGTCTATTGAATTCAGAATCGACCGCAATTTTAATGCCATTGTTGCAGACGCCGACGACGGTAGCCTGTATATATTGAGCCCCTAGTTAGGTTTATATGAATGTCCTTTGTGTGTGCCTAGGCAACATTTGTCGGTCTCCCGCTGCGGAGACCATACTTCGCCATTTGGCCGAGCAAGACCAGATACCCTTAACGATCGACTCTGCAGGGACTTCAGCCTACCACCAAGGTGAGCCAGCGGACCAGCGCATGATAGAAGCCTTAGAGCGCCATGGGTACCACTCTATAAGCCGATCGCGGCAAGTCATAGCTCAGGACTTTCATAAGTTCGATGTCATCTTTGCTATGGACCGCAGCAACCTAAATAACCTAGCAGCCATCTGCCCCGATGAGAGCCTTAAAGATAAGCTCCACCTATTCTGTGAGTTCTCTTTAGGTGAGGATCGCGAAGTTCCAGACCCCTACTTTGGGGGGCTCGAAGGCTTTGAAGCTGTCATTCGATTGGTTGAAGATGCCTCACGAGGCGCTCTTCAAAAAATCAAAAATCTGCCCGCAGACTCTTAGCAATAGTCAATTCGAAAATGCCTGAAACACCAGGGCAAAAAATAAACCAAAACGTGGGCCAATTTCAAGATTATTACTCCGAACCGACTCAGATGTTTCTGGACAGACCTTAGCTACTCGCCACGACATCCTCATCGCCCAATAGAATTCGCAGCTTTTTTAAGCAATAGAGCATCTCGCTCTGCTCTTCTTTTGGTAAGGGGCCCAAGAGCCGCTTGACTTGCTGTTCCACTAAAAAAGGGAGTCTGTTCTTAATGCGTCGGCCTTCGTTTGTCAGGCACACCAGAAACCCTCGGCCACTTCTGTGGGGCTCTCGGTGGACCCACCCGTTTTTGAGCATCCTCGTCAAAATCCGGCTGACATTCCCTTTGTCTTTAAGGGTAAGCTGCGACAGCTTACTTTGACTAATTCCCGATTGGTTATCGATAAGCTGGAGAATCTCCCACTGCTCGGGAGAAACTTGATGGAATCCGATAGCATCGAGAACGTGTCTCCTCATGAGCAAGGTCGCGCGATCGAGGTTAAAAAAGAGATCTTCGTTCAGCGTATCTGGAACCAATCATTCTCCCCTTTATCTTAGTTTCACTAATTATAACATAGCTTTAGTTCAATACAATGACCTGAACTCTAAGTACCAGGAAAGGATGCAAAAAAAAGACTGAAACATGTATAATCCTCACGTGCTTAGCTATTTAGACACGAGGATTGTAAATGGAATACTTTGTTTGGGATGTGAGTCCCGAGATTTTTAAGATCGAGATCATGTCGTTCTCCTTCGCCCCTCGGTACTATGGCCTCCTATTCGCCACCGGCTTCTTGGTGGGATATCAGATCATGAAGAAGATCTTTCTCCATGAGGGCCACAAGGAAGAGGACCTCTCATCCCTTCTCTTTCATATGATGCTGGGAACCATCATCGGCGCTCGTTTGGGTCACTGCCTTTTCTATGAGCCAGAGTACTATCTATCAAATCCTCTTGAGATCTTAAAAATCTGGAAGGGTGGCTTAGCCAGCCATGGTGGTAGTATTGGGGTCCTCTTAGCCTGTTACTTGTACAAGCGCCATCACCCTGACCAAGGTTATTTGTGGCTAGCAGACCGCTTGTCGATTGGAACCGCCTTTACTGCATGCTGCATCCGACTCGGCAACTTTTTCAACTCTGAAATCCTTGGTAAACCCACAGACGTGCCCTGGGCCATCATCTTTGCCCGCACTCCTAACCCCGAGCCTAGACACCCTTCCATGCTCTACGAATCGGCTGCCTATCTCGTTCTTTTCTTCCTTTTGCTCTGGCTCTATAACCGCAAGAAAGAGAATACCCGTCCTGGGCTTCTTCTGGGCACCCTTCTGACTTGGGTCTTCACCGCAAGGGTTTTCATCGAACTCACAAAAGAGAATCAAGTGGCCTTTGAAAACGACATGATGCTCAATATGGGCCAGCTGCTCAGCTTTCCATTCATCATTCTTGGCATCTTGTTGATGACTGGCAAATACAAGACCATCATTAAAGTTCCCGAGGGGCTGGAACGACCATCATCCCCCCCACCTCAGAGCAACAAGAAAAGTAAGACAAAAAAATAAGTAGGGACAAGGAGTGGCTTAACGGCCACTTCAACTGCCCCCAGCTAGGCAAGATGTTCATCATGATTTGGCATCATAAATTCCGATGCTGCCTCTATGATTTCTGCCAACGAAACATCGCGACTCCGCTATTCGGTAGGGCACATGATGCTCTTTCATGTGCTTTTACTCAGCATAGCCCTAGGCTCGGTGCTCCTAGCTATCAACCTTATTTGGCTTCATAATAAAGACGTTGAAAAAGTTGAGACTGCTCTAAGGCTTGTGGAAGAACACACCCTTCCTACAGTCACCAACGCCATATGGCTTATGGACGAGGAGCAAGTGAAATCTTTGATCAATGGTATCTTACTGAATCCAGACTTTGTTGGCGTTCAAATCTATAATGAGTCCCGTCAACTAGTTTTCAATGTCGAAAACGAAAATGAAAGCTACAGCAGCTATCTAACTCGTGACTACCCTTTGATATCGATCAACCAAAATCCTCAGACTCCGACCCTTGGTTTTCTCAGAGTGATTGCCACCAAAGAAAAGATCTATGATCGACTGATCGAGCAAGCTTTGATCATGGCCGTTAGCAGCTTCGTTCTAGGCTTGATACTCAGTCTTGTTTATTTATCTCTTTTCAAAAATAGAGTGACACGTCACCTTAAAGCGATACAGGAATACTTTGTTACTACGATTCAGCATAACCGATATCAGGCCCTCCAGCTCAAGAAAGCTCACGAACATGTTGATGAATTCAGTCGTATTCAAGAGGCAATCAACGAAGCGATATCTAGATTTTCTACCGCTCAACGGGAGCAGAGAGAGCGCTTAAGCTCCAATGAAAAAGATCTTGAAATGAAGGAGCAGATAACTAGCACCCTCATGCAAGATCGTAGCGAGCTACAAAAAGCGATCTCTGATACTCATACTGAACTCAAGCAGGCCAAGCGAGACCTTATGCATTACTCTCACCGGCTTGGTCGCGCCGAACAAAGCCAGGAACTCGCTAATGACATTGGCACGAAAACCAACTCACTATCGGTCGCCATTCATGAACTGGAATCTAAGAATCATCGACTGACGATTCAGCTAGAAAAATTTGCTCAACGACTAGAGCAAGGACAAGATGTCATTCCTTTGGATAGAGAGCAACTACTCACAGTCTTTCGCGAATACAATCATCATACTATTGCAACGCGACGAGATTTTGCCAACTCCCTTAAAGAACTGCAATCAGGAATAAAGGACGTCAATGATACGATCTTTACCTTCAACCAATCGAACCTTGAAAGTTCCAGTAAGGATATTATCCAGGCCGATAGTTTTATTGAAGACGTCATAAGCTTTCTCCAAGAAAACCATCCTGACTGGTATTTCATCAAGGACATACAAGATGGAATCAGATTTCAAGCAGAACGATATCGTTTATTCAACATCTTTATCCACTTGATCACTCATAGCTCAAAGTCATACGGTATCGACGAAGAAGTGCAAATTTTTATCAGTCTTGGCGAAACCGAAAGCATGGTGCAATTCATCATATCAGATCAAGGCAAAACCTTTTCGGAAACTGAGCTTTCGGCTTTCTTGAGTAAGGATCAAACCAAAATCAATAATTTCTTCTATGCTGCCAGCTATGTAAACCTGCTGAGAGGGTCGCTGGAGTTTCTGCCGAATGCTCCGAAAGGCACCAGGATATGCCTTTCTCTACCTAAGCAAACAGCTTTGCAAGTCGCAAACTAGCAATCGATTTCGATACAATTCTCCCCGTCCAGAGTAGAGGGGCTTAAAGCTGGATCTCCGGCTCACCTCCCTCCTTAAAGATCAGTTCTTTCTTGTCATTTCGAGTCACCTTGTGAGCGATTGTCCCACCATGATTGACTAAGACGATGCGATAGTATTTCCATTTACTTACCCCTACGATTGCCAACGGCGAAAGTATAGCTAGACATATACCATCCGTATTTCTAGCTGAAGGATATCTGATTAACTGAACTCTTCTATCATGCAAGTCCTTACCAACTTTTCTGGAGTATCGATAGGACACCGGATTCACAATTTCATTCGTATCATCCCGTTTCGTGAGGTCAACGGCAAAGCGTGTCTCGATATTGCATATGTATATACATTTAGGTGTTGTCCATGTTTCAACATCAGGTTGGTGATCAAAATATTCTCTGGCTCTTGCTACATCATGATAGATGACTTCAAGCAGTGCTGTATCTTCATCTTCAGCAGCATAGAACATCCCAAAGCTCCCGTCGGAAAAACGAGACTCCCCTCCTCGCAAGAGCGGGCTAAGCAGGGAATCATTCGGAATCAACCACGAGCTATCAAGTCTATCAAAGGCATAGTCGAAGCATCGATTTTTCTGTTCTCCAGAGTGATCAATACCCGAATTATTCATCGTCTGAATGAGAAAGTTTATCTCATCCTGGGTTATATCCAAACCTAGGTCGCCAAGAAGATCTTCGCCTGCGGTGTAAATTGCACGGTAGCACTCGTTATTCGCATAAGTCTCCATCTCTGTCATCGACCTGCCCGTTGAATGTCAAGGTTTCGTCTTACAACTTTTAGCCTATCTAGAACCTCATCCTCACTGCCCTCCTTGATAAATTCAAGTGGCGACTTTCCATCGTAGAGCGCCATAGGCGCATCAAACCAACTGTATTTAAGCTTGGCATTGTCTAAATTATTCGAAACCTCCGGGAAAATGATCCCCAAGTTTTTGTGAATACCAAGCAACTGAGCAGTATTTTGCATAGCCACAAGCGGCTTGCTTGGAAAGCTCAGGTCTTCTCGGTACTCCTTGAGTGGCTGCCTGTTGTTTGGACTTAGGTAGAGAAACCTCGCGACCACATCTTGTTTGAAACCATAAAGATCTATTAATGCCCAAAAAGCTTTAGCGAGCACATTCTTTTGTTCTTCGTGAGTCAGATTATAAGAAAGAGAATTATTTACGGCCGACATTTGATTTTCCTCCACGCGCTCTTGTCGGTAGAAATAAAACATAATCTTAGAAGAACCAACATTTAAAATATAAGCATTCAATTTTATTATTAAAAAATTGTTTGAAAACAAACTATGGGATTTTCTGGTTTCAGTTCGGAGAGATAAAGGCATTTCCTCCACCTACTAGACCGACCAGGAGTCTTGTCCCAGTGAAATTTTCAACAGGGTACTTCAGGGATCTCAATATTGGACACGATCACCAATCTTCGGCCCAAAGCATTTCGTTGAGAGGTTTGCAAGAAGTCATTGAGGTGCTATCGATTAGCCGAATAACGAGTTTGACTTTCCACCTGCGACTGCTGCTCTTTCAAGGCCGCATTAAAATCAAAACAGAACTGAAGATAGAGAACCAAGCCAAGAGCAGTTGCTGTCAGGATTATCCGAAACCACATAAAGGCTCCCCATAGTAGTGAAAAAGAAGATCTTTTTTCGTCCTTTCATTGTAGAATGAGCGACAAAACTGTGTCAATGTAAGGTGTTTTATGTCCCGTTATATAGTTTTTCTTGGTAGTCTAAGCCTCCTCTTTCTTCTGGGCATGCAGTGTAAGAATCGATCCGAGCCCGCTTCAGGTATCAATGAAGCAATTATCAGTTATTCAAGCAGCTATGACTTCGATATGAAGCTCGTTGACCGCATTCTAAAAACCTTGGCTGAAGCCCCTCACCCCTTGGGCTCACAACGCCAGAAAGCAATAGCAGCCTATCTTTCAGAGCAAGGTAAGAACCTCGGCCTCACCATGTATACCGACTCCTTTGAGGCTCAAGTGCCCAACCCTGTATTGCTGGCTCGCCCAGACGCCCCTTCTGCAACGACCCTAGATAAGACTGGATACAATGTTTATGGCGCAACAGACCCATCTGCCAAATGCGTTTACTTAGTTGGCTCCCATTACGATACCAAGTATATGGAAAACATCGTATATCGAGGTGCCAATGACTCTGGCTCTTCGTCGGCAGCCATGTTCGCCCTTGCAAAGGCACTCAAGAGCTGGGATCAGAGAACTCCCTGTGGGTATTTCATGATCTGGTTTGATGGCGAGGAATCTTACCTTCCTCAGTGGAATGACGGCCTTTACCGCCACCCTGCCAAAAGCCAGGACAATACCTACGGTAGCCGACACCTTGCCAATCAACTGAGCCAGTGTAACCAGGGCAACACTAGCTTATGCCTTCCCACTAGCTTTGGAGGCGCTGAGGTGAAAGGGCTTGTGCTCCTCGATATGATTGGCAGCAAGAATATCTCCATCACCCGAGACCTCAATTCAAGCTCTGACTGGCTCAACCTCGCCTTGCAGCTCGATAAAGTCCTTAACCTCTCCATCATAGGAACCCAGGCGACGGCGGTCGAAGACGACCACGTCCCATTTCGCAAGAGGGGGTTGCCCGCCCTTAACCTTATTGACTTTAATCACTTAGAGCTGTGGCATGTAGAAGGGGACGACTACGAAAAGGTCGATCTGGGCAGCATCGAAAAAGCCAACCGCTTGGCATTGGCGCTACTGCTGACTCTCAACAAAGATAAGCCAAATTAACTCATTATAATATCCCTTAGATCGGTATAAAAAGCTGTTGTAAAGAAAAGCCCCCAGCCGATCGAAAGGATCTTGTCATGACGTCCCAGACCTTCGACTCCTTCATCTTAAAGCATCAAATCATTGGCTTTTTTGATGAGGCCATCACGCTCAAGAGCGGTCGAGAGAGCCATTTCTATGTTAACTGGCGCCAAGCCACAAACGATGCCTTCCTCCTTAACCAACTCACAGATTTTATTCGCGACTTCCTTTTACAAAACAATCTAGCCTTTGACAGCCTGATTGGAGTGCCTGAAGGGGCATCCAAAACCGCCGTCATCACCGCCATGAAGATCGCCCAGGCCAGCCCAACGTTTGCCAAAGGTAGCCACATCATTCCCATGGGTCGGGCCAAACCCAAGCAGCACGGTGCACCTCAAGACAAGTACTTTATTGGTCAGCCCAAGGGTCGCACGGTGGTTCTCGAAGATACGATCACCACAGGGCTTTCCCTTGTGGAGTTCTTGCACTCTCTTCAAAGCTCCGGCGTTGAAGTGGTAGCCGCACTCGGTCTCACCGATCGAATGGAAACCCGCGATGATGGCCGCAGCGTTGCCCAATATGTTCACGATGAATTTGATGGACGCATCCAATACTTGACTATGAGCGACGCCACCAAACTGCTGCCTCAGGCCATTCGCTCGGAGCAACCTAGCGACGGCGTAGTTTCCGCTCTGCTGCAAGAATTTGAGCGATACGGTGTCAAACCACTCGATCTGGAGGCCCTATGACTTTCATTCAAAAGTGGCTCGACGCCGTCGATCGCAAAGGCAGTATCTTATGTGTCAATATTGATCCTGCTGAACCTCAGCAAAGGGCAAATGGAGTTCTGCCTGCTGGAATGAGTAAGCTCGATTGGAGCCTTAAACTTGTGGAAGCGGTCTCTCCCTATGCAGCAGCCATCAAACCCAATAGACAGTACTTTAAGGACTTTAGTCGCGACGAGATGGTTCAGCTAAACCAGGCCATTCACAAGCATGGCATGGTAAGCATCGACGATAGTAAAATTGCTGACATTGGTGATACCAATGATGCAGCCCTCTATCATGCTGCTCAGGAAGGCTTTGATGCCGTCACCTACGCGCCTTTCCCTGGCAACATTGCAGCCACCTGTGAAGCAGCCAAAAAACATGGGATGGGATTAATTCCTCTGGTTCTCATGTCAAATCCAGAATATGCCGTGATGAAAAATATTCCGATCGCTGGCCAGGCTTTTTACGAGTACCTAGCAAGGGAGTCGGCTGCTCATGATGCAGACGGCGTGGTCGTTGGAGCACCAAGCGCGAAGAACCATTTGAGTCTGGAAGAACTCCAGAGAGTCAAGGAGCTCATTGGCCCACGAACCGTTCTGGTGCCCGGTATTGGAGCCCAAGGAGGCGACCTTGAGCCCATTGTAAACACCTTCGGGGATTATGCCATCGTCAGTGTTGGCCGCGCCATTGCCTATAACGACGATCCAGCTGCCACTGCCAGGAATTATTTTGAATTGATTCAGAAGCTTAGACTAAGCTAAGCACGATAGTAAGAAATACCGATAACGGATAGGTAGGATTTGTACGGCCCCTACGGCTACCTACCTGTCCTCGACGCACACCGGGTAAAGGAGGAAAGATGGCTAGAACCCAGGACCAACTACCGCAGTATCTGCGGAAGTATTGCACCGAGCATGATTTTGATAAGTACACGGCCCGGGATCACGCCTCTTGGCGTTACATCATGCGCCGCGCGGTGCCGTTTTTCCGACAGCATTCGGTGAAGGGCTACGAAGAGGGTCTCGCTGCTACTGGCATTTCCCTCGACCGCATTCCACATATCGATGAAATCGATCAAGCCTTGCAAAAGATCTCGTGGGGCGCTGTGCCGGTTTGTGGCTTTATACCGCCTTGGGCTTTTCTGGAATTTCAAGCCCGCAAAATTCTTCCTATTGCAACGGATATGAGAACCGTTGACCACATTGCTTACACCCCAGCACCCGATATCGTCCACGAAGCCGCTGGTCACGCGCCTATTCTACCTGATGTCGATTACAATCAGTATCTCGCTTACTACGCAAAACTCGGGACCAAGGCGATTTACTCCAAGCAAGACCTCCAGCTATACGAAGCAGTGCGCTACCTGTCTGATATCAAAGAAAAGTACGAGTCCACTCCAGAGGAAATCGCAACGGCTGAGCGAAGGCTGCAAGCGGCGGTCAAAGCCTTCACTTATGTGTCGGAAGCTGCAAAAGTTGGCCGCATGAGCTGGTGGACAGCGGAGTATGGAATGGTGGGGTCACTGGATGCACCGAAGATCTACGGGGCTGGATTGTTATCTTCAGTGGGTGAATCAAAAGATGCCATGACAGCTAAGGTTAGGAAACTCCCCTTGAGCCTTGACTGCACCAATTTCTCGTTCAATATAACCGAGCCACAGCCGCAGCTTTTCGTTGCTGAAAACATGCAACACCTCCATGATGTACTCCATGAGTTGGACGATACGCTTTCCTATCGCCTAGGGGGGCAGCCAGCCTTGATCAAGGCTATTGAGTCGGAAGCTGTGACAACCGCCGTCCTCGACTCGGGAATCGCTATTTCAGGGATTCTAGGCCAGTCCATTGCTGAGGACCAAAGCCCGGTGTTCTTAAAGTACCAGGGACCAGTGCAGCTATCATGGCAAGAGAGTGAAATGGACGGCCAGGGTGTGGCTCGCCATGCCCAGGGCTACTCATCACCTTTGGGTCGCTTGAAGCGTTTTCCAAACAAGCCATTTACAAAGTTAACCCTTGCAGAATTAGAAGAACTAAAACTTCGACCAGGGCAAAGGACTGAACTTGAGTATCAGTCTGGTTTCACAGTCCAGGGAACGGTGACTGAACTGATACGTAAGGCTGAAAACCTTGTCCTTGTTACCTTCACAGACTGCCGAGTCACAAGAGGTAGTGAGGTATTTTTCGAACCAGAATGGGGCGAATTTGATCTTATCATCGGCGACCTCGTCGCCTCAGTCTATGGC